>NZ_JBNCOG010000041.1:0-34388 GCF_051280745.1 Nocardioides ureilyticus
CCCGCCGGGGCGGTGGTCGGCGCCGACGACGTGACCACCGCCGCGTTCGCGCCGGGCACGGTCCCGGCCGCGGTCGCCGACCCGGTCGGCCGGGTGCTCGCCGGACCGGTGCGCCGCGGCGAGGCGCTGACCGACGTGCGCCTCGTCGGGCCGGGCCTCACCACCGCCCGCCCCGACCTGACCGCCGTACCGGTTCGGCTGCCCGACGCCGGGATGGCGGGCCTGCTGCGGGTCGGCGACCGGGTCGACGTGCTCGCCGCCGACCCGCAGGGCGGCGGCGCGAGCGTCGTGGCGCGCGACGTGCCCGTCCTGGCGCTGCCGGAGGACGCCGGCCCGGCCATCGGCGCCGACGGCCTCAGCGGTCGGCTCGTGGTCCTGGGCGCCGCGGCCGAAGAGGTCCCGGCGCTGGCGCAGGCCGCGACGACGGCGTTCCTCTCCTTCGCCTGGAGCAGTTGACTCCCGGCACTCCGGGGCACTTGTCTGCGGCGTACCCACGAGCGCTCCAGGAGGCACCATGCTCAGCGGCTTCAAGAACTTCCTGCTCCGCGGGAACCTCGTCGACCTCGCCGTCGCCGTCATCATCGGCACCGCCTTCACCGCGGTGGTCACGGCCTTCACCGGCATGCTGCTGTCGGCGATCGCCAAGCTCACCGGCGGGTCCGAGCCGAACTTCGACGAGTTCGCCCCCGGCGGGGTGGAGGTGGGGCCGTTCCTGACCGCCCTCGTGGCCTTCGTCATCCTCGCCGCGGTCGTCTACTTCCTCGTGGTGACGCCCTACGTCAAGGCCAAGGAGCGCTACTTCCCGAGCGCGCCGCCGGGCACCCCGGACGACGTCCAGGTCCTCAAGGAGATCCGCGACCTGCTCGCCGCGCAGAATGCGGGCGGCGGACCGGCGGGCGGCACCGGCGGCCCCGGCGACCGCGGCGACACAGACCGGACGGTCTGACCCGGCGGGTCAGCCGCCGTGGTGCGGCGGCACCTGCTCGCGCAGCCAGGTGTCTCCGTCCCGTGCCTCGCGCGGGTCCGGCTCGCGCTCGTCGCGGGTGGTCTCCGGCAGGGCGTCGCCGAAGACCTCCGCCAGCCTGCGGCGGCGCTCCCAGTCGGTGGGGGTGTCTGCGGCCATCAGCGGTCCTCGTCGCTCAGGTGCACAGGCCCGCGGCGGCGAGCGCCTCGGCGCGCTCCTCGTCGGCGGGGGTGCTGGACGGCGTGCCGGGTGCGGACGGGGCCGCCGAGGGGTCGTCCGTCGCCCCGGAGGTCGGCCCGGAGGTCGGCTCGGAGCCGGGGAGGTCGCCGGCGCTGATGACGGTGTCGTCGAGCCGCTTGGTCAGCGGCTCGTCCTCGATGACCCGCTGCCAGACCCGCTCGGCCTCGGGCAGCCACTCGACCCGGCCGGGGTAGGCCTCGCTGTACTCGAAGGGCACCGTGATGAAGCGGATGTTGTCCAGGCCGATGTCCTGGAAGCTGTAGCCGACCTTGCCCAGCTCGAGGAGGTTGTCGAAGTCGGTCGTGAGCGAGCCGACCGCGGCGTCGAGGAAGCCGACCACGCGGTCCGGCCGCGCGAGCACGTTCCCGGAGACCACCTTCTTGGCCATGGCCGCGATGAAGGCCTGCTGGCGCTTGATCCGGCCGATGTCGGAGCCGTCGCCGAGGGTGTAGCGGGCGCGCACGTAGTTCAGCGCCTCCTTGCCCTCGATCTCGCGCGTGCCGGCCGGGATGTTGATGCCGTGCGCCGGGTCGGAGATGTCCTCGGGGATGCAGACCTCGACGCCGTCGATGGCGTCGACCATGTCCTGGAAGCCCTGGAAGTCGACGACGACGTAGTTGTCGAGCCGGATCCCGGTGAGCTGCTCGAACTGCTGCATGGTGCAGGCCGGGCCGCCGACGGCGTACGCCTCGTTCCACATGACGTTCTCCTCGCCCGGGATGATCGAGCCGTCCTCGGCGAGGCACTCGGGCCGGTCGACGAGCGAGTCCCGCGGGATGCTGATCCCGTAGGCGTCCTCCCGGTCCGCGGAGAGGTGGAAGAGCAGCGTGGTGTCCGACCCGCCGCCGGCCTCGTTGTCGATCGCGTTGCCGACGCCCTCGCGCGTGTCGTCACCCATGACCAGGATGTTGAGCGCCTCGGCGGGCGCGTCGTCGGCCACGGTGGGGCGGTCGGTCAGCTGACCGCTGAGGTCCTCGTGGGTCAGGCTGCCGTCGAGCGAGCGGTAGATGAAGACCATCGACAGCCCGGTGACCATGGCCAGGACGAGTGTGCTCACCAGCAGCACGCGGGCGACGGTGTGCCGACGACGGCCCCGGCCCCGGCGGCGGCCGCGCGTGTCCGGACGGCGCGTGGCACGCGGTGCGGCGCCGTCTCCGGGCGCGCCGAGGCGCTCGGATGACGAGCCGTCGGGCTCCGGGCGCTGGCCGGCGTCGGGCATGGGGCAACCTTCGAGTGGGCGGAGGCACCATTCTGACCGACCCGTCGGGCGCTGCCCAAACGAGCGGCGACTCCCTCAGCGCCTTCTCAGGAAGGACGGGGCGGCGGACCGAACGACCGGCGGCAGGAGGCACCGGCGCAGTCCTCGAGCAGCTCGAGGCGCCGGGTCATCTCGCGGACCACCCGCCGGTGGCGGCGGTCGTCGGCGAGGTTGCGCAGCTGGTGGGGGTCGCGACGGTTGTCGTAGAGCTCCCGGAACCCGGTGTCGGACCACCGCACGAAGGTCCACCGCTGGTTGCGCACGCCGCGGAACCACCACGGCTCGGGGTGGGCGTCGTTGCGGCCACCGGCCTGGACGAGCATGTCGGTGTCCGGGCGGACGGCGTCGGCGTCGCGGACGAACGGCACCAGCGAGCGGCCGTCGAGGACCCGGCCCGGTTCGACCTCGGCGAGGTCGAGGATCGTGGGCGCGAGGTCGACGATCGTGGCCGGTTGGTCCCGCACCTCGCCGCGCGGGACGCCCGGGCCCCGCACCAGCAGCGGGACGCGCAGGGACTCCTCGTAGGGCAGGATCTTGCCGACGTACCGGTGCTCGCCGATGAGGTAGCCGTTGTCGGAGGAGAACAGCACCACCGTGTTGTCGAGCTCCCCGGTGCGCCGCAGCGCCTTGAAGGTCGCGTCGACGCCCTGGTCGACCGCCGCGAGGGACCGGATGCGCTGCCGGTGCAGGTAGCTCGCGCGCTCGGCGGTCACCGGCTCGAGCCGTCGGATGACCGGCGGCTTGTCGGAGGCGTCGGGCTCGTTGAACGACGGCCGGCCCACCGAGGGCACCTTCGCCCGCGGGTACAGGTCGGCGTGGCGGCCGGCCGGCACGGGCGGCCGGTCGCAGCCCCCGCCCTCGCCGCACCGGCCGTGCGGTGCGTAGTAGGACGCCCAGAGGAAGAACGGCTGGTCGGCGGCTGACCAGTCCTCCACGAGCCGCACCGAGTCGTCGCGGACCACGTCGCTGCTGTAGGCGTCGTCGTGGAACCGGGGCTCGCCGTTCCCGTACATCGCGAAGTTCCGGTAGCCGAACCGGTTGGTGGTCGCGACGTTCCAGAAGTCCCAGCCGGCGGGCACGCCCTGGGTGGCGTCGTACTGGTTGAGGTACTTCCCGCTCATGCCGACGAGGTAGCCCGAGCCCTGCAGCCAGGCGGCGATGGTCTCGTCGGGATCGCGGAGGGCGTCCACCCCGCCGTACGGCCCCGCGTTGGTGTGCACGCCGTTGTTCTGGGCGTACTGGCCGGTAATGATCTCCGCCCGCGCCGGGCAGCACAGCGGGTGCGGCGAGATCATGTCGGTGAAGGTGACGCCCTGGCGGCCCAGCCAGCGGCGGGTCAGCGGCATCCACCGCATGTCGGCGAGGGCCTGGTCGTCGGTGGTGATGAGCACGATGTTGGGCCGGTCGTCGCCTGGCCTGCGGGCGTCCGGCCGGTGCGTGGGCCGCTCGTACTCGTAGCCGGCGGGCGTGACCCCCGAGCGCTGGCCCGCGGTCGGCTCCGGCGCGGACGTCGCGTCCTCCGGCTCGGAGCGGTCGAGCACGACCGGGACGAGCGTCGCGACGAGGAGGAAGCCGGTGAGCGCCGCCACGAGCGCCGCGAGCGCGGTCCGAGCCCGCATCTGACTCCTCCTCCGACGGTCCGCACCCTGCGGCCGGCCGCGGTCACGCGGCGCGGCCACCGTAGCGACTCAAGGTAAAGGACGCTCCCGACAGCTCAGCCCCGGGGCGCCGGGGACCGACCGAAGGTGGCGCGGCAGCTGGCTCCTCGGCAGTCCTTGAGGACCGCGAGGCGCCGCGACATCTCGCGGACGACGTTCCGGTAGCGGCGGTCGGACCCGACGTTGCGCAGCTGGTGCGGGTCGCGACGGTTGTCGTACAGCTCGCGGAAGCCGTTGGACCAGCGCACGAAGGTGTACCGGGTGTCGCGCACCCCCCGGAACATCCAGGGCGTGGGGCTGCGGTCCGCGAGGCCGCCCGCCTGGACGAGGATCGTGTCGTCGTACCGGGGCAGGTCGCCGTCGAGGAGGAACGGGACGAGCGAGCGGCCGTCGAGCACCCGGCCCGGCTGGACGTCGGCGAGCTCGAGGATCGTCGGCGCCAGGTCGACGGTCGTCGCGACCTGCGTGCGCGTCTCACCGGCAGGGAGGCCGGGCCCCCGGGCGAGCAGCGGGACGCGGAGCGCCTCCTCGTAGGGCAGGACCTTGCCGCGGTAGCGGTGCTCCCCGATGAGGTAGCCGTTGTCGGAGGTGAAGAGCACGACCGTGTCGTCCAGCTCACCGGTCGCCTGCAGCGCGCGGAACGTGGCGTCGACGCCCTCGTCGACCGCGGCGAGGGCGCGGATCCGCTCGCGGTGCAGGTGGAGCGCCTTGGCGCGGCCGATCTTCCCCAGCCGACGGATCACTCCGGGCTTGTCGCGCACGTCGGCCTCGTTGTACGACGGCTTGGCCATCGAGGGGGCGGCCGCGTCCCGGTGCAGTCCGCGGTGGCGCCGCGCCGGCTCGGGCGGGTTGGCGCACCCCTCGTCGCTGCCGCAGATGCCGTGGGGCGCGTAGTAGGAGGCCCAGATGAAGAACGGCTGGTCGGCGGCCGACCAGTCCCGGACCATCTGCACGGTGTCGGCCGCGATGACGTCGCTGCTGTGGCTGTCGGGGCCGTAGAACTTCGGCTCGCCGTTGTGGTACATCGGGAAGCGCGAGTAGCCGAACCCGTTGGTGGTGGCGACGTTCCAGAAGTCCCAGCCGGACGGCACCCCGACCGTCGCGTTGTACTGGTTGAGGTACTTGCCCGTCATCCCTGCCAGGTAGCCGGAGTCCTGGAGCCAGGTGGCGATGGTGTTGTCCGCACCGCGCAGGGCGTCGAGCCCGCCGTACGGGCCGGCGTTGGTGTGCACGCCGTTGTTCTGCGCGTACTGGCCGGTGAGGATCTCCGCCCGGGCCGGGCAGCACAGCGGGTGCGGGGAGATCATGTTGGTGAAGCGGATCCCCTCCCCGGCGAGCCAGCGACGGGTGCGCGGCATCCAGCGCAGGTCGGTGAGGGCCTGGTCGTCGGTCGTGATGAGCACGACGTTCGGCCGGTTGTCGAACGGTCGACGGGTCTCCGGCTTGTGCGTGGGCTTCTCGTAGACCATGCCGTCCGGCTCGAGCCCCGACCGCTGACCGGGCGTGTACTTCCCCGACCCCTCGTCGTGCACGCTCCGCGCCGCCGCGTCGGCGGTGGCCGCGGGCGTGGCGGCGGCGCTGGCGGTGGGGCTGCCATCTGCCGCGGAGGTCGCCGGCGCGACGCCAGCGGTGAGGGCGGCAGCGATCGTGAGGCACGCGGCCGTGATCAGGCCCCGAGCGGGGTGGCGGCGGGTCAAGGTCTCTCCATGGGTCCGAGGGGTCGCCCCCCGAGGGCGCCGGGGAGATTCTGCGGCACGCAGGCCGCCCGTTCTGCTTCTTCGGCGCGATGTCATCCGGTCGGCCACCCACGGCTGGCCCTGTCGACGGATTCAGGACGCGACGACGGCCTGCTGCTCGACCTCGGCCCGGGTCCCCGAGTGCTCGAAGGTACGAGGATGGTCGAGCAGCACGCCGCCGGCGAGGCCGCGCAGCCGCACCGGGCCGCGGTGCGGCGCCTCGCGGCCGGGGCGCCACACCCACGAACGCGCCAGACCGGGGAGCGACCCGAGGACCTCACCGCGCTCGGAGATCCCGACGACATGGAACGGGTTGTCACAGCAGGTCGGCCGGGCGGGGAAGAACGTTCGGCCGACGACCCGGGGCCCGGAGGAACCGAGCCGCGCAGCGACGACCCGAGGCCGCGGCGTGGTGGGCTCCTGCCACGCGAGGAGCCCGCCGGCGGCATCGACGACCGGTGACCATGCCGCCCGGGACAGGACCGTGCGCTGCGCCGGGTCGTCCTTGTCGACCGCGAGCAACACGTTGTCCCGGGTCAGCACGACCACCGTGGTCGGGGTGTCGAGGAGCCGCCAGGGGCGGGCGGCGAGGACGACGCTGCGGGCCCCGATGACCAGGCGTCTGCCGAGGGCGTACGGCAGATCGACCGGCCGGCCCCGCGGGAGGTCGGCCAGCTCGCGCGGCCGCTCGACAGCCGCCGAGCTGGTCGGGTCGGGCGACGGCTCAGCGTTCGACGGCCGGTCGGTGCCGGCACAGCCGGCGAGGGCGAGGAGGCAGCAGAGGAGCACTGCGAGGCGGCGGGTCACGTCCGTTCGACGCGACCGCTCCCCCGCGAGTTGTCGAGACCGGAGGCCGGTGTCAGCCGGTGAGCTCGTCGATGATCCGGGTGCCGGTGGGGCCGCGGAGGTAGTGGTGGCCGTGGGGGTCGGTCCAGGCGTAGACGCCGGGGTCGATGACCGGGTCCAGGGGCCGGTAGGTCCAGCCGGCATGGGTCTTGAGCCGGTGGTGTCGGCGGCACAGCGGCGCGGTGTTGTGGCTGCACGTCGGTCCACCGGTGCCGTCGGTGGCATAGGCGGTGATGTGGTCGCAGTCGCAGGCCTTCGCGGGCCGGGTGCACCAGGGGAAGACGCACTGGGGGTCGCGCAGCGCGACCTGTTCGCGGAGCCGGTCGGGGACCTCGTAGGCCTCGACGTGGTGGTGCTCGGCCAGGTCGATGACCGGCTTGACCGTCAGGTGGGTGTCGGTGCGCCCGCACCAGGACCGGATGGTCTGCTCCAGCTCGGGGCGGGCCGCGGTCTGGTTGCGGCCCACGGTGTCGAAGCCCCACACCGCCGCGTCGGTCAGGTGGAGGTAGAGCACGATCTCCCGCCGCGGGCCACAAGAGCCCCCGCACGGCGTTGCCTCGCCACCCAGGAGCAGCGCGGAGGCGGCGGCGGGGTCGGCGAGCACCCCGACGGCCATGGAACGTCGCACGTCGAGGGACTCCCCGTGCCCGGCCTGACCCTCGCGGCCGAGGACCCCGGCGAGCGCGGTGATGGTGGCCTCGACGTCGTGGAGGTCCTTCCAGTCCCCACGCACCACCAGCTCCGCCAGCCCGGTGTGGTTCAGGGAGCGTTCGTCGAGGCGGACGTACCGGGCGTCGAGCGCCTCGAGCTGCGCCAGCTCGCGTTCCTCGGCGTGCAGCCGCAGCATCGCCTCGTCCACCAGCCGGTCCAACCGGGTCACCCCGACCGACCCCGCGACCGGGGCGACGTGGTCATCGACGTAGGTCGCCACGTCGTCGGGGCGGGCCAGGACCGCCTGGGCCACCCGCCGGGCCCGCCACGCCGGCACCTCACCGGCGACGGTCCGCCTCCAGACCTTGGGCAGCCGGTGCCGCAACGTGAGCGCGTCCCGGATCAGCGCCTGACCGGCCTCGGTCGACATCGAGTTCGCCGCCGCGAAGGCCGCGGGGGCGTCCCACCGCACCAGAGGCAGACCGGCCAGCTCCGAGGGCGGCTCCGCATCCCCCGCAGCGTCGATGCCGAACAAGAACCCCTCCACCGGCGCCGCCGCGACCTTCCGCACCGCGCCGTCAGCATGCCGCTCCTCACGAGCGACACCAGGCACGGGCACACCGGGCACACCGGGCACACCCCAGGCTTCCTGTCCCTCCAGCACCGGGTGCGCGTGCGCCCACTCCACCGCCAGCACCAACAGCTCCACCTCGGCCGCATCCGCAGCCTCCCGCGCCGCCCGCACCCGATCCAGCAGCGCCGCTGGCGTCACCGCGACATCAGCCAGCTCGGCCGGCGCAGCAACGGGAGGAACGGTCATGGACCTATGATATTCGCACACCTGTTCGAGCACAAGGTCCTCGACTCACCGGTGGACGAACTCGTCCTCATTCCGCGCCGTCGCGGAGCACGCGGTCGCCAAGGGGCTCCGCGAGGTCGACCTCCACGACGTACTGCTCGTTGACGTCGCTGCAGGAGAGCGCCCACGTCCGGGTACGGATGGTCACCGTGACGGCGGTGGGGGTCTCCTCGACGTCCAGGTTCTCCTGGGTCTGGCAAGGACTGTCGAGGTAGGTGAGCGCGAGTCGGTCCCCCTCGACGACGGGCGGCTCCGACCAGGGACGGGCCTCGCCGCCGGTCGAGAACCACGCCGCTCCGCCGCCGACCAGGGCGAGGACCACGATCACCGCACCGAGGGCCGTCAGGGCTCGCCAGCTGCGGCGGGGAGGCCGCCGTGTCCTACCCACCACTGCTGCTCCCTGGACTCGGTCCGGCTCGTTGGCAGCGAGCATGCTCCTGCCCGGCGCCTCCCGCCAGTGCCCGACTGAGCCGGTGACCCGATCGTGACCGCGACGGAACCGAGCGGCCTCGGAAGGCGTCCATCCTTCGTGCGACGATCCGGCCTGCTCCTCGGCGCTGCCCTGCTCGCGCTCACAGCAGCGCCCTTGCCTGGCGCGCCGGCCGCGGCCGGGTGCGTCGGACCGTCCCTCGAGGCCCCGGATCCCCTCGTCCTCGAGCGGGGCACCGCGACCGTGATCGAGGGGCGGTCGTTCACGGCCGGCGGATGTCAGGACTCGATGAGCTGCCCGGCGTTCGGCTGCGGTTCCTGCGAGTACGACGACCCACCGCCCCGTCCGATGGCGGACGTGGAGCCGCTGCTGCGCCAGCGGGGCCAGGTCTGGTCCCTCGGGACCGCGGACGCCGGCACCGCAGAGCAGGACCGCCTCGGACGGGTGGAGTGGCGCGTCGAGGTCCCCGCCGAGGTCGAGCGCGGCAGGGCCACGCTGCTCACCGACGCGAGCGGCCCTGTCGCCGTGCGGGTCCGGTGACTGCGCTGGCGAGCCTGGGGCTGCTGGCCGCGTCCCTGGGTCTCCTCGCGGCAGGCGGCTTCGTCCAGCTCGACGACACCTCCGGCTTCGGCAGCGACCAGTGGGACCTCACGTGGGGCGGCCCCTCCGCCGTCGCCGCAGCGGCGTCCCTGGCGATCGCCCTCGTCGACCGCAGGGCGCGACGGAGCCTCGGCGCAGCGCTCGCGGTCCTCGACGGCGTCCTGGTAGGGCTGAGCTTGGCCGACGACGGGTTCCGGTTCATCTGGCATGCCGGAGAGGGCGAGCTGTTGTACCTCCAGGTCGGGCTCGGACTGGTCGCCCTGGCCCTGCTGACGCCGCAGCTGCTCGAGCGACCGCCGGCCGACGACCGGCCTGGTGCGACGCCGACCCTGAGCGCGTGGGCCCGCGCAGTGGCGTACCTCGTCGCCCTGGTCATCGCCGTGTTCGCCGCCTTCTCGGCCGGCACCTCCCACTTCACCGCCCGGAACTGCGGCGGACCGGACTTCGGCGGCGAGTGCGACGTCGCCGTGCTCGAGGGCCTGCTGTGGGTGGCGGTGACCGCCGCGCTCGGCCTCCTGCTCATCGGCGCCGCCGAGAGGGTCCGGTGGCGACGCCGGCAACAGGAGCGGCAGCGGCAGCTGTCCGACTCGGCCTGACGCCACCCGGCTCGGCCACCGCGCGCCCGAGGCCGCGTCCGGCCCATCGGCCGACGATGGCAGGATGGCCCTGCCCTGGTCCGCGGGGCTCGACCTCGATGCGGACCGGCCCGCCCCAGTAGCTCAGCGGATAGAGCAGCCGCCTCCTAAGCGAAAGGTCGCAGGTTCGACTCCTGCCTGGGGCACCCTCGGACTTCTGCAACGCGAAGGGCCCCCTGGGGTCACCCGACCACGTCGAACCGGATCCCGGCGTGCTGCAGCCGGGCGAGCAGGTGGTCGCCCATCGCGGCGGCGGTCGTGACGCTGCCCGACGTGGGCGGGTTGTCGTCGAGAGCCAGGCAGAGGCCCGACTCGGCGAGCATCTTGGCGGTCTCGCCGTACCCCGGGTCCCCACCGGAGACGCGCGCGTGCACGGTCCGCCCGGCCGTCTCGGCGACCACGTCGACGGTGAACCACGAGCGCTCGCGCCGCGACTCGCTGGGTCCGTCCCCCTGCTTGATCCGCCCGAGCAGCGCGTTGCGCACCGGCCGGACCTGGGCCGCGGCGGCCAGGGCCGTCACGCCGACCGCACCACCGGCGGCGTACCGCAGCGTCTTGGTCCCTGCGTAGTGGGAGTACCGGAAGTCGGGCCCGTACGCCGGGAGAGCGGCGCCGCTGCGGGCGACGACGAACGGGTCGAGCGTGGGCAGCGGCAGCAGCCAGTAGCCCGTGACCGGGTCGCGGTGCGGCTTGCCCGAGACGGCGCGCGCGGACCGCCCCTCCGGGCGGTCGCCGGTCGCCTTCTCGACCCGGCGGCGCTCGGCCATCGCCGCACGCATCTGCCGTGCCCGGGAGAACTGGGTCATCGCCGAGTGGAACGTCCCGCCGGAGGCCGTGCCGGAGGCCCGGACGACGCCGCGCACGGTCAGCGGCCCGTCGACGGGCGCGAGCTGCTGGACGGCGAAGTAGACGCCGAGGTCGTGCGGGATCGAGTCGAAGCCGCACGCGTGGACGATCCGGGCGCCGGTGCTCCGCGCGGTCGCGTGGTGCGCGGCGTACATCCGGTCGACGAACTCCGGCTCGCCGGTGAGGTCGACGTAGTCGGTGCCCGCCGCGGCGCACGCGGCCACCAGCGGCTCACCGTGGGTGAGGTAGGGGCCGACGGTCGTGACCACGACCTTGGTGCTCGCCGCGAGCTCGGCCAGCGAGTCCTCGTCGGAGCTGTCCGCGGCGACCAGCGGCAGGTCGGCCAGCGCCGGGTCGATGCCGGCGAGCCGGTCGCGGACCGCGGCCAGCTTCTCGGCGTTCCGCCCGGCGAGCGCCCACCGCAGGTCCGCAGGCGCGTGGCGCGCGAGGTACTCGGCAGTCAGGCCCCCCGTGAACCCGGTGGCCCCGAGGAGGACGAGGTCGTAGGAGCGGCTGGAAGTCGGGTCGCTGGCCATGAGAGAAAACGTACGCTGGAGGCATGTGCCGCAACATCCGCCCCCTGCACAACTTCGAGCCGCCGGCGACCGAGGACGAGGTCACGGCCGCGGCGCTGCAGTACGTGCGCAAGGTGAGCGGTACGACGAAGCCGTCCCAGGCCAACCAGGCCGCGTTCGACCGGGCCGTGGCCGAGGTCGCCCACGCCACCCGGCACCTGCTCGAGGAGCTGGTGACGAGCGCGCCGCCCAAGGACCGCGAGGTCGAGGCCGAGAAGGCCCGGGCGCGTGCCGCCCTGCGCTATGCCCGCTGACCACCGGACGGCCGCGCTCGACCTCCTCGCCGAGCGCCCCCTCGTCGTGCTCACCGGCGCCGGGCTCTCCACCGACTCCGGCATCCCCGACTACCGCGGCGCCGGAGCACCGGTCCGGATGCCGATGACCTACCAGGAGTTCGTCGCCGACCACGCCGCCCAGCAGCGGTACTGGGCCCGCAGCCACCTCGGCTGGGGCCGGATGCGGCGGGCCGAGCCGAACGCCGGCCACCACGCGTTGGTGGCGCTCGACCCCGACCTGCTCATCACCCAGAACGTGGACGGCCTGCACGAGCGGGCCGGGCAGCGCCGGCTGGTCGCCCTGCACGGCCGGATCGCCGAGGTGGTCTGCCTCGGCTGCCGGGCCACGTCGAGCCGCGCCGCGCTGCACGCGCGGATGCAGGCGGCGAACCCGGGCTTCGACGAGCGGCACGCCACCGTCGTGAGCAACCCCGACGGCGACGTCGAGCTGGACGACACCGCCGGGTTCGTCGTACCTGCGTGCGAGGCCTGCGGCGGCGTGCTGAAGCCGGACGTCGTGTTCTTCGGGGAGAACGTCCCGGCCCCGCGCGTCGAGCGGTGCTACGCCGCGGTCGACCGGCTGGCGGAGACCGGCGGCGCGCTGCTGGTGGCCGGCTCGAGCCTGACGGTGATGAGCGGGCTCCGCTTCGTGCGGCGGGCCGCCAAGGCCGGCACGCCGGTGGTGATCGTCAACCGGGGCGCGACCCGCGGCGACGAGCTGGCGACGTACACCCTGGACGTCGGGTGCAGCGAGCTGCTCAGCAGGCTTGCCGCACTCCGCGGCGCCGGAGCTCCCCGAGCAGCCGCATCACGTCCGTAGTCCCCTCCTCGCCGGCCGGCTCGGCGGCGCCGGTCGCGAGGCGCTCAGCCGTCTCCGCGGGCACCCGGGTGCCGACCTCGAGGACGTAGATCGTGTCGTCGAGGGTGAACTCGAGGTCGACGACCGTCGCGAGGTGGTGCTCGCCCGACGGGGAGTCCAGCACCACGCCCTCACCGGGCTCGAGGCCGTGGGCGAGGCGCGTCGACGAGTGCGGGACCGCCACGCGCCCGGCGTGGGTCCCGGCGTTCTCAGGTTGGTTCAGTCGGTGCACGGTGGTCTCCCCTCGACAGTGACCGCACGATCACGGCCACACCCCCAACGGGACGAGGGGGCGACGGTGACGCCTTCTCCCAGGATACGACCCGGAGGTACAGACCGCTACGAGCAGAATCGGGCCGATCGGGCAGATCTGCTCAAGAACTCCGCGAGCCCGCCGATGGGGATGGGATCAGGACCCGACAGGGACCCGTCAGAGACGCCGCACGAAGATGTGGTCGGCGGCCTCGGGGACGATCTCGGCGGTCTCGCCGCCGGAGCCCACGAGGACTCCGTCGGGGGTGGCGACCACGGTCACGGTCTTGTCCGGCAGCGCGCCGACCCGGCGCAGCGCGCTCATCAGCACCTCGTCCTTCTGCATCTCCTCGGAGATGCGGCGGACCAGCACCCGGCCCTCGCCGGGCGCCGCGGCCTGCGACAGCGGCTCCACCCCATCCATGAACGCCTCGGGCAGTGCCTCCTGGCCGAGCTCGTCGAGGCCCGGGATGGGGTTGCCGTACGGCGACTCGGTCGGGTGGTCGAGCAGCTCCAGGAGGCGCCGCTCGACGGTCTCGGAGATGACGTGCTCCCAGCGGCACGCCTCCTCGTGGACCAGCTCCCACTCCAGCCCGATGACGTCGGTGAGCAGCCGCTCGGCCAGCCGGTGCTTGCGCATCACCCGGACGGCCAGGCGCCGGCCCTCGTCGGTGAGCTCGAGGTGGCGGTCGCCCTCCACGGTGAGCAGCCCGTCGCGCTCCATCCGCGCCACGGTCTGGGACACCGTCGGCCCGCTCTGGTGGAGCCGCTCGGCGATCCGGGCGCGCAGCGGGACGATGCCCTCCTCGACCAGCTCGTAGATGGTCCGGAGGTACATCTCGGTGGTGTCGATCAGGTCGCTCACGCCCGTCATTCTGTCCCACCCGGCCCTGGGGTGCACACCGCTGGCCCCGCGGGTGGGCACTGGGTCGGCATGACCGCCCTGATGTGGTTCCGCCGCGACCTCAGGCTGGGCGACAACCCGGCCCTGCTGGAGGCCTGTGCCGACGGAGACGTGCTCCCGCTGTTCGTCCTCGACCCGCAGCTGTGGGGGCCGGCCGGGCCGAGCCGGCGGGCCTACCTGGCCCGCTCGTTGCGCTCCCTGGACGCCGCCCTGCGCGGCCTGGGCGCGCCGGGGCTGTCGGTGGTGCGCGGCCACCCGGCCACCGAGGTGCCGCGGGCCGCGCGGGCGGTGGGCGCCCGGCGGGTGCACGTCGCGGCGGACTTCGGCCCCTACGGCCGCCGGCGCGACGGGGACGTCGAGGCCGCGCTCGACACCGACGGCCTGCGGCTCGTGCGCACCGGCTCGCCGTACGCCGTGGCGCCCGGGGAGGTCCGCAACGGCTCCGGCGACCACTACCGCGTGTTCACCCCCTTCTCGCGCGCGTGGCAGGAGCACGGCTGGCCGGCGCCGCAGGACGCCCCCGACCACCGGCGGTGGCTGGGGCTCGGGCAGGGGCAGGACGGAGGCACCACCGAGCTGCCCGACCCGCCGCTGCCGGACGGGCTGACCCTGCCCGAGGCCGGCGAGCACGCCGCGCGCGCCCGGTGGACGGCGTTCCTCGAGCACGGGCTCGAGGACTACGACGAGGCTCGCGACCTGCCCGGCACCGACGGCACCTCCCGGATGTCGGTGCACCTCAAGTACGGCGAGGTGCACCCCCGCCAGCTCCTGGCCGACCTCGCCCGGCGCCCCGGGACCGGCGGGGGCACCAGCGGGAGCACCGGCGCGGCGGCGTACCGCAAGGAGCTCGCGTGGCGCGAGTTCTACGCCGACGTCCTCTGGCACCAGCCGCGCACCGCGCGGGAGTACTACAAGACCCAGTACGCACAGCTGCCCTACGACGAGCCGGGGGCGCTGTTCGAGGCCTGGCAGCAGGGCCGCACCGGCTACCCGGTCGTGGACGCCGGGATGCGCCAGCTCCGCTCGGTCGGCTGGGTGCACAACCGGGTGCGGATGATCGTCGCCAGCTTCCTGGTCAAGGACCTGCACGTGGAGTGGCAGCACGGGGCCCGCCACTTCCTGCACTGGCTGGTCGACGGCGACCTCGCCTCGAACAACCACGGCTGGCAGTGGGTCGCCGGCTCCGGCACCGACCCCTCGCCGTTCTTCCGGGTCTTCAACCCGACCACGCAGGGCCGTACGTTCGACCCCGACGGCACCTACGTCCGCACCTGGGTCCCCGAGCTCGCCGACCGCGCAGCGGTGCCGGACCCGCACGACCCGTCGAGCCAGGTGCGCGCGGCCGTCGGCTACCCCGAGCCGGTGGTCGACCACGCCGAGGAGCGTCGCGAGGCGCTGGACCGGTGGGAGAGGATCCGGTGATGGCGACCCTCACGATCCCGTCCCGCTTCTGCGGCCCGCCCGGCTCCGCGAACGGCGGCTGGAGCGCCGGCGCGCTCGCGGCCCTCCTCTCCCCCCGCACCGCGGCCGAAGCGGTCGAGGCGGTCGAGGTGCGGCTGCGCCGGCCGCCGCCGCTGGAGCGGTCGATGCCGGTCGAGGAGCGGGACGGCTGGACGGTCGCCACCGACGAGGGCGAGGTGGTCCTCCAGGCCCGGCCGGCGGCGACCGGGCCCGACCCGCTGGCCGCCGTCCCGCTCGAGGAGGCGCGCGCCGCGGAGGCGGCGTACGCCGGCCACCGCGCGCACCCGTTCCCCGGCTGCTTCTCGTGCGGCACCGGTCGCGAGCCCGGCGACGGCCTGCGGATCTTCCCCGGCCCGGCGGGTCCGGGCCGGGTCGCGGCCACCTGGACGCCCGGGCCCGACGACGCCACCGCGCCGGTCGCCTGGGCGGCCCTCGACTGCGCCGGGGCCTGGGCCGCCGGCGTCGACGAGCGACCGATGGTGCTCGGCTCGATGACCGCGCGGCTCTGGCGCCTCCCCGAGCCCGGCGCCCCGCACGTCGTCGTGGGCGCGCACCGCCGTACCGACGGGCGGCGGCAGCACACCGCCACCACCCTGCACGTCCGCGACCAGCTCGTCGGCGCCTCGGAGCAGGTCTGGTTCACCGTCGACCCCGCCGACTTCGCCGGCCCGGCACCCGGGTGATTCCATGGCCGCATGGCTGTGAACGATCCAACCGCCGACCACCCGACGCCGGAGTGGTGGCGGCACGGCGTCGTCTACCAGGTCTACGTGCGCAGCTTCGCCGACAGTGACGGCGACGGCGTCGGCGACCTGCCGGGCATCACCTCGCGCTTGCCGTACCTGCGCGAGCTCGGTGTCGACGCGCTGTGGATCACGCCGTTCTACACCTCCCCGCAGCACGACCACGGCTACGACGTCGCCGACTATCGCGACGTCGACCCGCGCTTCGGCACGCTCTCCGACGCCGATGAGCTGGTCCGCACCGCCCACGACCTCGGCCTGCGGGTGGTCGTCGACCTGGTGCCCAACCACACCTCCGAGGAGCACGAGTGGTTCCGCGCCGCGCTGGCTGCCGGGCCCGGCAGCCCGGAGCGGGCGCGCTACCTCTTCCGCGACTCCCCCGCCGACCGGCCGGGCGAGCCGCCCAACAACTGGCGCTCGGTCTTCGGCGGCCCGGCGTGGACCCGGACGCCCGACCCTTCGACAGGCTCAGGAGGGCCTGGCCAGTGGTACCTCCACCTCTTCGACTCCAGCCAGCCGGACCTCGACTGGCGCCATCCCGAGGTCGGCGAGATGTTCGTCGACGTCCTGCGCTTCTGGCTGGATCGGGGCGTCGACGGCTTCCGGGTCGACGTCGCCCACGGGCTGGTGAAGGAGGAGTCGCTGCGCGACCAGGTGGTCGGCGAGGACGAGGAGCCCGGCAGCGGCGCCCCGGTCGACGAGGACCACTCGATGGTCGAGCGGACGCTGCGCGACGAGCCGATGTGGGACCAGCCGGAGGTGCACGACGTCTACCGCCGCTGGCACCAGGTGCTCGCGGAGTACCCCGGCGACCGGATGATGGTCGCCGAGGCCTGGACCCAGACGCCGGAGTCGATGGCCCGCTTCGTCCGCCCCGACGAGATGCAGCAGTCGTTCAACTTCGCGTGGCTGCTGGCGCCGTGGTCGGCCCGCGCCTTCGCCGACGTCGTCACCGGCACCCTGGCGGCGGTCGCGCCGGTCGGCGCCTCGCCCACCTGGGTGCTCAGCAACCACGACGTCGTCCGGCACGCCACGCGGTACGGCGGCGGGCCGGTCGGCCGCGCCCGGGCCCGCGCGGCCACGCTGGCCATGCTCGCGCTTCCCGGGTCCTCCTACCTCTACCAGGGCGAGGAGCTGGGGCTGGAGCAGGTCGACGTCGCCCCCGAGCACCGGCAGGACCCGGCCTGGCTGCGGACCCGCGACACGGACCGGCCCGACACCGGCCGGGACGGCTGCCGGGTGCCGATCCCGTGGTCGGGAGAGGCACCGCCGTACGGCTTCGGGCCGGGGAGCGGGCAGCCCTGGCTGCCCCAGCCCGCGGGCTGGGGCCCGCTCACCGTCGAGGCCCAGGCGGCCGACCCGGACTCGACGCTGGCCTTCTACCGCTCGGCGCTGCTGGCGCGCCGCAGCTTCGCGACCACGGCGGGCGACGAGGTGGAGATGCTCGACCTGGGCGAGGACGTGCTGGCCTTCCGACGCGGGCCGGTCACCGTGGTCGTCAACTGCGGCGCCGCGCCGGTGCCGCTCCCCGCGGGCGAGCTGCTGCTCGCCAGCAGCCCCGTCCTGACCGACCTGCCGCCGGACACCGGGGTGTGGCTGGCCACCGGCTGACCGGCCGGCAGGCGCCAGCCGGGGGGGCTCAGTCGCGCCCGAGCGTCGCGTTGTAGCGGCCGAGCATCGAGGCGAGCTCCGTGAGCTCCTCGCTGCTCCAGTCCGACAGCCGCTGGTCGAGCAGGCGGCTGCGGTCCTCCGCCACCTCGCGCAGGCGCCGGACGGCGTCCGCGCTGGCCGACAGCAGCGTGGCCCGGCCGTCGTCGGGGTCCGGCGAGCGGTCGCAGAGGCCGAGGTCGATCAGGTGCTGGACCTGCCGGCTGATGGCCCCCTTGTCGACGCCGAAGGTGTCGGCGAGCGCCGAGGCCCGCATCGGTCCCTGGCCGGCGAGGTGGCCGAGCATGAGGTACGACGCCGACTGCAGCTCCGGGTGCACCGCCCGCGCCCGCTCCGCGATGACGCGGCGCACGCGGCGGATGAGGACACCCACCTCCTGCTCGATCAGCCGCAGGGACTCCGCCCGCTCCACCGCGTCCTCCCCTGTCGACCCCGTCGTACCGGCCGCGCCGGTCGCGACCTGCACACCCATCATCGCGTGCGCTGCGTGGGAGCGAGGTCCTCGGTCGCCTCCGGCGCCACCTGCTCGCCGACGCTGTCGCCGGTCGTGGTCCGCAGCGGGACCTCCTTGATGAGCACCACGCAGACCAGGGCCACCACCGCGAACGGCACGGCGATCAGGAACAGGTGGCCGGTCGCCTCCCCGAAGCTCTGCTCGTAGAGCGCGCGGACCGGGGCCGGCAGGGCGGAGAGGTCCGGGATCGAGCCGGTGCCGCCGGTCGGCGCCTCGACGCCCATCCGGCGCAGCCCCGCCGCCACCTGGTCGGCGACCTGGTGGGCCAGCACGGCGCCCAGGACGGAGACGCCCACCGAGCCACCCATCGAGCGGAAGAACGCCACGACGGAGCTGGCCGCACCGAGGTCGGAGGCCTTGGCGGAGTTCTGCACCGCGAGGACCAGGTTCTGCATCGTCGCGCCGATGCCGACGCCGAGGACGGCCATGTAGATGCCGATCAGCCACAGCGGGATCGAGGCGTCGATGGTGCCCAGCAGCGCGAGGCCGACGATCACCAGGGCGGTGCCGCCGACCAGCCAGCGCTTCCACAGACCGGTGCGGGTGATGATCCGCCCGGTGGCGATCGAGGAGACCAGCAGGCCACCGACCATGCAGACCGACATCAGGCCGGCGCGGGTCGGGCTCATCCCCCGGCCGAGCTGGAAGTACTGGCTGAGGTAGACCGTCGACCCGAACATCGCCAGGCCGATCATCACCGAGGCGAGCGTGGCCAGGGACGTGGTGCGGTCGCGGAAGAGCCGCAGCGGCACGACCGGCTCCTCGGCGACCCGCGCCTCGACGTACACCGCGGCGGCGATGACCACCGCGGCGGCACCGAGCATCATGGCGGTGGGCGCCGACCACCAGGCGAACTCGCCGCCGGCGAGCGAGACCCAGACCAGGACCAGGGAGACGCCGGCGACGATGAGCGTCGCGCCGAGGTAGTCGATCGAGACGGGCCGGCGCACGACCGGCAGGTGCAGGGTGCGCTGGAGCACCACGAAGGCGAGCACCGCCACGGGGATGCCGACGAAGAAGGTGCCGCGCCAGCCCAGCGGGGAGTCGACGATGAGGCCGCCGATGAGCGGGCCGGAGACGGTCGCGATGGCGAAGACCGCGCCGATGTAGCCGGCGTACCGGCCCCGCTCACGGGGGCTCACCATCGAGGCGATGACCACCTGCACGAGCGCGGTGAGGCCGCCGACGCCGAGCCCCTGGAAGGCGCGGGCGCCGATGAGGAGCTCCATGCTCGGGGCGAGGCCGGCGGCGAGCGAGCCGACGCCGAAGATCACGAGCGCGACCTGGACCAGCATCTTCTTGCTGAACAGGTCGGCGAGCTTGCCCCAGATCGGCGTCGTCGCCGTCATGGTCAGCAGCGTGGCGACCACGACCCAGGTGTAGCCGGTCTGGCTGCCGTCGAGGTCGGTCACGATGGCCGGCAGCGCGTTGGCGACCACGGTGCTCGAGAGCATCGCGACGAACATCGCCAGCAGCAGGCCGGACAGCGCCTCGAGGATCTCCCGGTGGCTCATCTCGCCCGACTGCTCGCTCGTCGGGCCGGCGGGCACGCCCGGGGAGGGCGGCGGAGCTGTGGTCACGGAGGCTCGTTTCGCTGCGGTCACGGAGGAAAGAAGGTTGTCAGAAGCAACTTTATTCCGTTCCGGCCCTCGAGCCAAGCCCACCGCCCCCGGAAATGCGGCGACCCGCAGGTGTGACCCCCGGAGCGGGGACCCAGCCGGCGGACGGAGCCGGTTCACCTGCGGGTCGGGTAGCTGCTGTGGATTCGCCAGCAACTCGGGGAGTTCCACCCCTCGTCCTGCTGTGTACAGCGGGGCTGCTAGCGGGCAGCCACCTCACGCGTCCAAGAAGAACTCATTCTTCGGACCACCTCCTTTCCCGTGTGCAGCAAAGGTAGGTCGCGCCCGCTCGCCGCTCAAGGGATTTTTCCGCTGGAACCGACGGGAGTCCTAGGGCGCCAGGCGCTGGGTCGTCCAGCCGTCACCCGAGCGGGTGTAGAGGAGCCGGTCGTGCATCCGGCCCGGCCGGCCCTGCCAGAACTCCACGGCCGAGGGCAGCACGACGTACCCGCCCCACTCCTCGGGGACCGGCACCTCGCCGTCCGGCACGTCGGCGAACCGCGCCTCGACCTCCTGGTACGCCGCGGCGAGCTCCGCGCGGTCGGCGACCGGGCGGGACTGGTGGGACGCCCAGGCACCCAGCTGGGACCCGCGGGGCCGGACCGCGAAGTAGTCGGCGACCGCAGCGGGCGGCAGTGCGCTCGCGACGCCGTCCACGCGCACCTGCCGCTCCAGAGGGTGCCACGGGAACAGCAGGGCGCACCGCGGGTTGGCGGCCAGGTCCCGGCCCTTGCGCGAGGCGGTGTTGGTGAAGAAGACGAACCCGGCCTCGGAGACCCCCTTGAGCAGCACCATCCGCGACGACGGCTGCCCCTCGGCCGACACCGTGGCCACGACCATGGCGTTGGGCTCGTGGACGACCCCCTCCACCTCGGCGAACCAGCGGCGGAACATGGTCACCGGGTCCGGTTCGAGGTCGGTCTCGTCGAGGCCCGCGGCGGCGTACTCCTGCCGCAGGCTGCGCAGGTCCAGGTCGGGGTCGGCCATGCCGCCAGCGTAGGGAGAGGTGCACAATGCCGGGGGCCGCCCGCCCGGGCTGGCCGCTCTGCCGCGGAACCGGACGAAGGAGTCGAGACGATGGTCGACGTGCACCACGGACTGGAGGGCGTCGTCGCCTTCGAGACGGAGATCGCCGAGCCGGACAAGGAGGGCTCGGCGCTGCGCTACCGCGGCGTGGACATCGAGGACATCGTCGGGCGCGTCCCGTTCGAGAACGTGTGGGGCCTGCTCATCGACGGCCGGTGGACCCCCGGCCTCCCGCCGGCCGAGGCCTACAACATCCCGGTGCACACCGGCGACGTCCGCGTCGACGTCCAGGCCGCGATCGCCATGCTCGCCCCCGCGTTCGGCTTCCGCCAGACCTACGACATCTCCGACGAGCAGGCTCGCGAGGACCTCTCCCGGGTCGCCGTCATGGTCCTGTCGTACGCCGCGCAGTCCGCACGCGGCCTCCACCAGCCGGTGGTGCCGCAGTCGCTCGTCGACGAGGGCGCGACGCTGGCCGAGAAGTTCCTGATCCGCTGGAAGGGCGAGGCCGACCCCAAGCACGTCAAGGCCATCGACGCCTACTGGTCCTCGGCGGCCGAGCACGGCATGAACGCCTCGACGTTCACCGCCCGCGTCATCACCTCCACCGGCGCCGACGTGGCCGCCGCCTTCTCCGGCGCGATCGGCGCGATGTCCGGCCCGCTGCACGGCGGCGCCCCGTCGCGGGTGCTCGGCATGATCGGCGACGTGGAGGAGTCCGGCGACGCCTCCGCCTACGTCAAGGGCCTCCTGGACCGCGGCGAGCGGCTGATGGGCTTCGGCCACCGGGTCTACCGGGCCGAGGACCCCCGCGCCCGCGTGCTGCGCCGCACCGCCAAGGAGCTGAACGCCCCCCGCTACGAGGTGGCCGAGGCGCTGGAGAAGGCCGCGCTCGCCGAGCTCCGCGAGCGGCGCCCGGACCGGGTGCTCGAGACGAACGTCGAGTTCTGGGCCGCGATCGTCCTGGACTTCGCCGAGGTCCCGCCGCACATGTTCACCTCGATGTTCACCTGCGCGCGCACCGGGGGCTGGTCGGCGCACATCCTCGAGCAGAAGCGCACCGGCCGCCTGATCCGTCCCTCGGCGGTCTACACCGGCCCCTCCTCCCGCAGCGCCGAGGACGTCGAGGGGTGGGACGCCGCCTGGGCGGACTGAGTCCGCACCGGCTGCTCGGCCGGGTCCTCAGCCCTGCGTGGCCCGCGGGACCCGGCCGACGTACCACGACGTCTGGCCCCGGCCGGCCTTGCGGCTCAGCGAGAGGTGCACGTGGTCGCGGTGGCGCAGCGTCTCGCTGCACCGACGCAGCTTGCGGCACGAGGAGCTGAGGTAGGGCTCCGGCTCGAACCCGTTCCAGGCCGACCACATCCGGTCGTCCCAGATGACGTACATGATCCCCATCCGGCGGGCCTTGGCGTGCTCGCGGCCCCGGCCGTCGGCGGCGAGGACGTCGCGGAGGAACTGCCGCGCAGCGCGCCGGCCATGCCGGGTCGTCGCGTCCAGCGTCCAGTCGAACGCCCGGCCCTCGTGGTGCTCGGAGGTGCCGCTGCCGCAGGAGCGGGAGATGCCCCCGAAGCCCCCGCCGTACCGCTTCACGATCCAGCGGCCCAGCGCCTCGGTGCCCGGCTTCGGCTTGGGGGCGCAGCGGGTCGGCGGCTGGTAGTCGGCGTAGTCCTCGAGCTGCGCCGCGGCGGGCGCGGCCGGGACGAGGAGGGCCAGCAGCAGGGCGAGGGGCAGCAGGATCCGGGCAGTCACCCTGCGACGCTAGGCAGGGCGCCGGCCTCGCGCCGGCGGTTCGCCGGTGGTTCGTCCGGACGGTCCACAGGACCCCCGGGCCGGGCTATCCGCTCTCGGCCCTTCTGCCGATCGGCCCAGCCGTTCAGCCCAGCCGTTCAGCCCAGCCGTTCAGCCCAGCCGCTTGGCGAAGCACCGCGACAGGGGCGCGTCCTTGTAGTAGCCGAACCCGGGGATGGCGACGTACCCGCTGGACTCGTAGAGCGCGATCGCCTCGGGCTGGCGCAGTCCCGTCTCGAGCACCAGCGCCTCGACGCCCGCGGCGGCCGCCGTCCGCTCCAGGTGGGCCAGCATCCGGCGGGCGTGGCCGCGCCGCTGGGCGGCCGGCACGACGTACATCCGCTTCACCTCGGCCGTGGCCGTGGCGCCCAGCGCCGACACGTCCGACCTCCGCCAGGCCCCGGTCGCCACCGGGACGCCTCGCTCGTAGCCGACGAAGAAGCTGCCGACCGGTGGCGTGAACATCGTCGGGTCCACCGGTGACTCGTCCCGCCCGCCGTACCGGGCGACGTACTCCTCCTGGACCTGCTCGATCAGCGCGACGGCGTCCGGGTGGCCGTACTCCACCCGGACGATCTCCAGCTCCCCGCCGCCCGCCTCGGGCGAGCGAGCCTCCACAGCGGTCGCCTGGTGGCGCAGGCCGGGGTCGGTCGGTGGCATGGTCCCTCCGGTTGGGCGGTGCGACGGGCCTGCTGCGAGACTGTCGCGGCTGCCGAGACACCCGGAAGGTACTCCATGACCGACGCCCCCCGGATCCCCGCCGACCTGCTGCCCCGCGACGGGCGCTTCGGTGCGGGGCCGTCGAAGATCCAGACCGGCCACCTCGACGCGCTCGCTGCGAGCGGCGCGTCGCTGATGGGCACCTCCCACCGCCAGCAGCCGGTGCGGGACCTCGTCGGCCGGGTCCGCGAGGGGTTGGCCACCCTCTTCGACCTGCCCGAGGGCCACGAGATCGTGATGGGGAACGGCGGCGCCACTGCGTTCTGGGACCTCGCCACGTACGGGCTCATCCAGCGTCGCAGCCAGCACCTGGTCTTCGGTGAGTTCTCCTCGAAGTTCGCCACCGCGGCGGACGCGGCGCCGTGGCTCGAGCAGCCGACACTCGTCCAGGCGCCGGCCGGCTCGCTGCCGGCTGCGGTCGCCGAGGACGGGGTCGACGTCTACGCCTGGGCGCAGAACGAGACCTCGACCGCCGTGATGGCTCCGGTGGTGCGCCCCGAGGGGACGACGGCCGACGAGGCGCTGGTCCTGGTGGACGCGACCTCGGGCGCCGGCGGCCTGCCGGTGGACCTCACCCAGGTCGACGCCTACTACTTCGCCCCGCAGAAGTGCTTCGCCTCCGACGGCGGGCTCTGGCTGGCGGCGATGTCGCCCGCCGCCCTCGAGCGGGCGATGCGGATCGGTGCCTCCGACCGGCACGTCCCCGCCTTCTTCGACCTGCCGACGGCGATCGAGAACTCGCGGAAGAACCAGACCTACAACACCCCCGCGGTGGCCACGCTCTTCCTCATGGCCGAGCAGCTGGACTGGATGCTGGCCCACGGCGGCCTGGCCGGGATGGTCGAGCGGACGACCGCCTCCTCCGACGCGCTCTACGGCTGGGCGGAGAAGTCGTCGTACGCGTTCCCGTTCGTGCCGGAGCCGGCGCACCGCTCGCTGGTCATCGGGACGATCGACTTCGAGGCCCCGGTGGACGCCGCGCGGCTCGCCGCGGTGCTGCGCGCCAACGGCATCGTCGACACCGAGCCCTACCGCAAGCTCGGCCGCAACCAGATCCGGGTCGCGATGTACCCCGCCGTCGACCCCGCCGACGTCGAGGCGCTCACGGCCTCGGTCGACTGGGTGCTGGAGCGGATCGTCCCGTAGCGGCGCGGGCCGCGACCGCTGCCTGGTCGGCTCAGCCGAGCCGTCGTCGTAGGACCGCGCTGCCCGGGCCGGTGAGCCCGTCGGCGGCGCCGCGACGTCCGGCCAGCGACATCAGCACCGCCTCGCCCGGCCCGCGGGCCTCCGGTCCCCGCCCGAGCGCCCAGTCGACGTCGGTGGCGACGACCCGGACACCGCGCGCCTTCCAGAAGCCGCGCAGCGGCGGCGCCGTGACGGCGAACCCGAGCGCGAACCGCAGCCGGTCGGGATCGATCGCCCGGGGCTTGCCCAGGGGCCGGCGGATGTCCTGCTGGTGGATCAGCCCGTCGACCAGGCCGACCGCACCGTTGCGGGCCGCGGTCAGCCCGGTGGGTCGCGGGTACTCCCGCAGCCGCTGCAGCAGCTGGTCGGGGGACGCCGTCCGGTGGTCGCGGAGCGCGGCTGCGTTGACCCCTGCGAAGGTCAGCCGGCCGCGCGCCATCCGTGCACCCACCTCACGGAGGGTCAGGCCCTCGTAGCTGACGACGTGGGCGACGACGTCGCGCACCGTCCAGCCCTCGCACAGCGACGGCGCCTCCCACTCCTCCGGGGACAGGCCGGCGAGCAGCTCGGCGAGCTCGGTGCGCTCGCGCTCCGCCTCGAGCATGAGGTCCATGCGGCGAACCTAGCGTCAGCTGTCGCTTCCCAGGCCGTGCCGCGCCATCGCCGCGCGGAGGGCGTCGTACGTCGAGCTGCCGAAGGCCACCATCCGCGCCTCGGCGACCTCGGTCGGCGTGCCGCCGAGCGTCTCCAGCGCCGCGTCGACGGCGTCCTCGAGCGGCCAGCCGTAGATGCCGGCCGAGACCAGGGGGAAGGCCACCGACCGGGCGCCGAGCTCGTCGGCGACCTCGAGGGCCCGGCGGTAGCAGGAGGTGAGCAGCGCGCGGTCGGTCTCGCCGGCGCTGTGGTTCGGTCCGACGACGTGGATGACCCAGCGTGCCGGCATCCGACCGGCCGTGGTCCAGCCGGCATCGCCCGTGGCGAGCCCGCGGGGGAAGCGCCGCTCGCAGTCGGCGAGGACCTCCGGTCCGCCGGCCCGGTGGATGGCGCCGTCGACACCGCCACCGCCGCGCATCCGCCGGTTCGCGGCGTTGACGACCGCGTCCACGTCCTGGGTGGTGATGTCGCCCTCGACCACGGTGATCTGCACTCAGCTCGCCTCCGCTTCCCGCTCGTCCTGCTCGTCCGGCTCCCCTCGCAGCAGCCGCAGCGTGGCCCGCTCCAGGGCCGCCTGGCGCTCGTCGGGATTGTCGTACTCGCGCCCGGTGGCCGCGGCGATCGTGCGGCCCGCCTCGTAGGACTCGATCACCCGGGGGTCGACGTAGGAGGACCGCGCCAGGGTGGGGGTGTTCCCGAGGAACTGCGAGACTTCCTTCATCGCGCCGGAGACCGCCCGCTTCCGCGAGGCCTTGCTCTCGCCGTGCTCCGGCGTCTCGGCGAGCGCGGCGGCCGCCAGCACGGTGGCGTGCCAGGTCCTGAAGTCCTTCGCGGTGGCCTCGAGCCCGGTCGAGGACCGGACGTACTCGTTGACCAGGGTCGGCAGCAGGTCACGCCAGGAGCGGCCGTCCCTGTACGACAGCAGGCGGCCGCCGGCGCCCCGGCGCCGGCGCATCGCCTCGATGGCCTCGACGACGACCGCGTCGTCGATCTCGATGCGGTGGTCCACGCCGGACTTGCCGGTGAACGCGAAGACCAGCCGGTCCTGCTGGCGGCGGACGTGGCGCCGCTCGAGCGTGGTGAGGCCGAAGCTGCCGTTGGTGTCGGCGTAGACGTCGTTGCCGATGCGGAAGTAGCCGAGGTCGAGGAGGCGCACGGCCGCGGCGCAGGCCCGCTCCAGCGGCATGCCCTCCTTGCCGAGGTCGGCGACCACGAGCGCCCGGGCGTCGGCCAGCGCCTCGCCGAACTCCAGCATCCGCTCGAACTTCTCGGCGTCGCGCCGCTCGCGCCAGACCGGGTGGTAGAGGTACTGCCGGCGGCCGGCGTCGTCGGTGCCGACGGCCTGCAGGTGCCCGTTGGGGTAGGGCGTCACCCAGACGTCCTTCCACGCCGGAGGGATGACCAGGTCGCGGACCCGCTGGGCGTCCTCGTCGGAGAGCCGCTGGCCGTGCTGGTCGAGGTAGACGAAGCCCTTGCCGGCGCGGCGCCGCGTCCACCCGGGCTGGTCCGGGGAGGTACGGCGGAGACGGGGCATGCCGCGACGGTGACCGCGCCGGGCCACGACCAAACTCCGCCGGGCCCGAGCGAACGGCGCCATGATGTGGCGCGGGTCGGCAGCGGAGATCAAGGCTGGAGGAGCGACGGTTGAGGACGAGGACTGTTGAGAACTACGTGGACGTGCCGGCAGCCGCTGCGGCCGTATGGGAACGAGTGACCCACCCCGATGGCATCAACCACGAGATGCGGCCTTGGATGACGATGAGCATGCCGCGCCGAGCGGCCGGGATGACGGTGGCGTCACTCCCTCTCGGACAGCCCATCGGCCGAGCGTGGCTCCGGCTGTTCGGCCTCGTCCCCTTCGACTTCGACCACCTGACAGTGGTCGAGGTCGAGACGGGCGTCCGGTTCCTGGAGCGCTCGACCATGGTGACGTTCCGCCGGTGGGAGCACGAGCGGACCCTGACACCTGTGGCGGGCGGCACTCGGGTGCATGACCGCGTGACCCTGCAGCCCCGCCTTCCGATCCCCGGCCTAGCGGTCGTTCTCTCGCGCGTCGTGGACGCCTTCTTCAAGCATCGGCACCGCCGACTGCAGGAGCACTTTGCCGTTCGCTGATCGCCGGAAGCGCCCGCCACGGTTCCTATGCCCCCCGTCACGCCCGCTGTTCGCGCACGTGCATCAGCGGATCCCGGGGCCCGGCTTGCCCGGGCGTGGCTGTGCCCCCGCCGGGTGGTGCTGCGGCGGGGGGTGGGGCGGGGTGTGGGGCGGGGTGGCTAGTGGTCGGGTGGTTCGCCGGCCACGGGTCTGGCCTCGGGCCTGGTCTCGGGTCTGGTCTTGACTGGGCCGAGACCGTCGTGGTGGTGGTGATGCCGGTTGGCGTCGTGGGTGCCGGTGGGGTCGACGAGGTAGCGCAGTCGGTGCGGGCTGGTCCACAGGTAGGTGCCGGCCACGAGGGGCTCGTAGGTCCAGCCGCCGTGGGTCTTGATCCGGTGGTGGCGGGTGCACAGCAGCGCGATGTTGCACGAGCAGGTCGGTCCACCCCGGCCATGGGCGAGGACGTGGTCGTGCTCGCACCGGGTGGCGGGTCGGGTGCAGTGCGGGAAGACGCAGTGGTGGTCGCGCAGCCCGACGTGGTCCTTGAGCCGGTCGGGCACCTCGTAGCCCTCGACGTGGACCCGGCCCTCGAGGTCGATGACCGGCTTGATCGTGACCCTCGCGGCGTGCGTGCACCACTCGGCCAACTGCCCGGCGAGCACGAACGACCGGGTGTTCTCCACCCGCACCACCGGGCCCACCTCGCCGGCAGCCACCTGGCTGCCCTCACCGTCGGCGTGGTCGGGTGTGGGCGCCTGGTGGACGTGGACCACCAGCGGCGCGGGGTCGGTGTCGTAGGTCAGGGTCAGGTCGCGGCGGGCCATCTCGCCCAGTGCCCGGGCCCGGCGCGCGCCCTCGAGGTCTTGGGAGCCGAGGGCGGCGAGCACCGCGGCGCCCTTGGTCACCGCCTCCTCGAGGTAGAGGGCGTCGGCGACGTCGAGGGTCGCCATCACCTCGACGTGGCCGTCGAAGGAGAGCTGGCGGGTCTGGATGCTCACGTGCCGCGCCTCGGCCTGCTCGAGGCGTCGGGTCTCCGCGGCGTCGGGGTCGAACCGGACCTCGGCCTCCTCGACCAGCCGCTGCAGCGCGGCCACACCGATGGTGGCCGCGACCGGGGCGAGGTGCCGGTCGACGAACTCCGCGCCCGCCTCCGGTAGCGCCATGGTCCGCCGGGCCACCAGCCGCGCCTTCCAGGCCGGGACCTGCACCCGGGTGACGCGCTCCCAGAGCCTGGGCAGGCGGTAGCGCAGCTCCAGGGCCTCGCCGAGGTAGGCGCGGCCGGTGTCGGTGGACATGCCCAGCGCGGCGGCGAACTCCTCGACCGCGAACTCGCTGACCATCGGGGCGCCCTCGCCGGCCAGGCCGACGACCTGGTCCCCGAACGCAGCCGACCACGCCGCGGTTCCCACGTGCTCCGCGGGGTGCTGGAGGCACCACTGCACCGCCAGCTCCAGCTGCTCGGCCTCGGCACGGTCCGCCGCCCGGCGCCGTTCCCGGACCGCGGTGAGCACACGGGACGGGGTGTCCAGCTGCTGCTCGAAATCCGCGGCCAACGTCATGGCCTAAGTTTACTCGAACTCCTGTTCGAGTGCCAGTGGGTTGCGCTCGCCTGTGCAGGACGTTCCGGTGCGACGGATTCGTGGTCTCGACAAGCTCGACCACCGAGCCGGGCTCGACCGCCGGACGACCTTGTGGTCTCGACAAGCTCGACCACCGAGCCGGGCTCGACCACCGAGCCGGGCTCGACCACCGAGCCTGGCCCGATCATCGAGCCCTTCCGCAGCTGGGAACGGGCGTGCGGGGGCCGACGTCCTAGGAACGTGAACCCGACCACTCCCGCGGCGCGACGCGCAGCCGGCCTGCTCCTACTCCTGCTCCTGCTCTTGGGGTCGACGGCGTGCGCGGCCACTGAGGAGGTGGACGAAGCGGGGTCCCAGTCCCGGAGCACGGCATCGGTGTCCAGCGAGGCGGTTCCCGAGGCGTGCCTCGACACCGCGGAGGCCCGGCGCACGAGCATCGAGGGGACCGCGGTCTGGGCACGGTTCTGCCCGGGACCGCAGGGACGTACGGCGCACGCCGAGGTGCCGTCCGACGCCCTCACCACCCACCTGGACATCGTCGACGACCTGGAGGTCCTCGACCCGGAGGAGACCTCCGCGGGAGAACGCTGTGACGGGTCGTGGGGCCGCACCTACCGCGTGCAGGTCGGGTACGCCGACGGCCGGGTTGCGACCGTCGTCGGGTCCACCGACCCCGGCTGCGCTGGGACGCTGCACGGATCCGGAGCGCTCGTCGACGGACCGGACGGGCTCGGCGTCTACGGAGCGTTCATGACGGCGTTCGGGAGCCAGTACGCCGACGCCTTCGGGCACTCCCCGAGCGACGTACCACTCGCCTGCCCGGAGGACCCCCGCAAGCCGGACAGCGTCGACGTCGACGGTGAGTCGGCGTCGCTCGACACCGGCTACCTGCTCGGCCGGCGACAACCCATGCTGATGCCACTGCCAGCGGTGCGCGGGATCGTCTGCAGGTGGCGGCACGGGGCCGAGGGCGAGGAACCCAGCGTCCGTGAGCTGACCGCCGACGAGGCCGAACGGGTGCGCATCGGCCTCCACGCGGTCGCCGTCGGCATGGTCGACTGCGCGGCCAGCCCCGAGCCGACCTACACCGCCGTCGTCGAGGACCGGACCGGCACCCGGCGCGCGGTCACGATCGTCGAGTCGGAGTGCTCGACCGTCATCCGCAGCGACGAGGGCTACGGACTGGGGTTCCCCTGGCTCGACCGGTGACGCGATCGTCGAGCGGCGGGCGACTTTGTGGCCTCGACAGGCTCGACCACCGAGCCGGGCTCGACCACCGACCAACACCGTGGTCTCGACAGGCTCGACCACCGAAAGCAGCCTGCTCGACCACCGAGTCGGGCTCGACCGCCGACCCCGGCTCGACCAGCAGCCTCGTCAGCGCGGGCGCAGGGAGCGACCGAGGAGCAGCAGCGCGCCGAGGGCGACGAACCCGCCCACGAACCACGGCCAGGCGGGGCGGTCGGCATCGCCGACCTCGGTGAGGTCGTTGCCGAGGCCCTCCCCCGGCGAGCCGGCGTCCGCACCTGGAGAGGCGTCGGGCTGGGGCTCTGGCGTCGGCGTCGGCGTCGGCTCCGGCTCGGCCGGCGACACCGCCTCGCGCACGCGGCCCGGCAGCGGGATCCGCAGCACCGGCTGGCGCACCCCCTCGCTGCTGACGAAGACCCGCCCGCGGTCGTCGACGGCGAGCCCCTCGCCCTGCTCCTGCTCCGGCAGCGGGATCTCGGCGAGGGGGTCCATCCCGGGCCAGGTGTAGACGACGATCCGGACGTAGTCGCGCAGCACCACGTGCTCACCACCCGGGAAGAACGCGCCGTCGGTCGCCAGGCCGAGCTGGGACGTCGCGCCAACCGGCCGGAGCTCGTTGGGACGGCCGGGCGACAGCCGGGCCGGGGCCTGCAGGACCGTCCCGCCGAAGACGGTCTTGGTGACCACGAGCAGCCGGCCGGTCCTCGGGTGGGCCAGCAGCGTCTCGGCGTCGGTGGGGCCGTCGGGCAGCACCAGCTCGTACGTCGCAGCGTCGGTCGCGTCGATCGGCCCGCGCCCCACCGGCACCTTCGTCACGGTCACCGACGGGCGGTTCCCCGGGTTGTCGCCGATGTCGCCTACCCACACCGACCCGTCGCCGGCCGGGGCCAGCGCCTCCACGTCGACCGGCTCCTCGGCCCACGTCGTGACGCCGACCGTCTCCCCCGTCTCGGGGTCGACGGTGAAGACCCGGCCGGTGTCGCCGGAGTCGTTCGTGGTGACGAAGAGGCCGTCGACCACCACCAGGCCGCTGGACTCCACGATGCGCGGGTCCTGGAAGGCGAACGCCGCGTCCGCGTCCGCGCCGGCCGGCGCGGCCACCGCCGCCAGGAGGAACGGCACCGGCAGGAGAGCCGCGAGCACCCGGTGGAGCACGGCTCAGTCCTGCCCAGGCGCGTGCTGCTCGTGCAGCCCCAGCAGCTCGGCCAACCGCGGGCGGACCGACCAGGTGGCGACCAGCTCGTCGTACTCCTTGCGCACGCCACCGCCCTTGACCGGGGAGCCGGTGCGGACGGCGCGGAGCATGGTGTTGCGCGGGGTGTGCTGGGACTCCACGAACTGCACCACGTCGACCCGGTACCCCTGGATCCGCATCAGGGCCGCGCGCAGGCCGTCGGTGAGGGTGTCGGCGAGCCGCTCGCGGAGGATGCCGTGCCGGGTGAGCAGCGCGTACGGCGACGGGGTCGGCGCCTTGCGCAGCTGGGCGGCGATGTCGTGGTGGCAGCACGGCGCGGCGAGCACCAGCTGCGCGCCCCACTCCACCGCCCGGGCGAGCGCCTCGTCGGTGGCCGTGTCGCAGGCGTGCAGGGCCAGCACGACCTCCGGCGCCGGGTCGAGCACCGCCCCGGAGATGGAGCCGACCACGAACTCCGCCTCGACGCCGAGCTCGGCCGCCACGGCGCTGTTGTGCTCGCGCGACTGCTCCTTGACGTCGACGCCGGTGACCACGACCGGGAGCCGGCGCACCTCGGTGAGGTACCGCTGCGCGGCGAAGGTGAGGTAGGCGTTGCCGCACCCCATGTCGGCCACCCGCAGCGGCTCCTCGGGCGTCGGCCGACGCAGGTGGCCCTTCTGGACCGCGTCCGCGACCGAGGAGTCGAGCAGCCGGAGGAACTCCTCGACCTGGCGGAACTTCGCGTGCCGGCTCGGCTTCAGCCGGCCCTCGGCGTCGGTGAGGCCGAGGGCGCGGAAGACCGGGTCGTCCTCGGCGAGCAGCCGCTGCTTGTCGCGGTCGTGGCCGCGGTCCGGCTCGACGGCCTCCGCGCGCTGGGTGGTGTGGACGACCGCCTCGAGCTTCTTGGTCACCCGTACCTGGTGCGACTCGGTCGTGGTCTCGACGTGCCAGTTGCCGAACGGCTCGTCGAGCAGGTCGTCGACGGCGTCGCGGGCGGCGTCGCCCGAGCCGGAGCCGATGCTGTGGTTGGCGGTGTGCGCCTGGGTCTCGTCGTACGTCGTGACCTGCAGGTGCCGGCCGGCCTTGAGGTCGACGTAGCGCAGCTCGACGCGGCGCCAGCGCGGCTGCTGTCCCTTCTGCCGCCCTGAGGCGACCGCACGCACCAGCGTGTCGGGGTCGAGCAGGTGGCCGCGCATCCGGGCCAGGACCCGCAGCAGCGGCTCGCTCACCGGTTCACCAGGGCCGAGACGACCACCACCGCCAGCAGGGCCGCCAGCGCCAACGGGATCACGAGTCGGCGGTGGCGGGGGTTCATGCGTCGAGCCTAGACGCGAGCAGCTCGGCCAGGTGCAGCGCCGGGACGTCGGCGAGGTCGTCGAGCTGGATCTTGCACGACATGCCGTCGGCCAGGACCACCGCGCCGGGGTTCGCCCGGACGGCCGGCAACAGGTGCGTCTCGGCGACAGCCACCGACGTCTCGTAGTGCCCCTTCTCGACGCCCCAGTTGCCAGCCAGGCCGCAGCAGCCCGGCACCCGGGTCACCGTCGCCCCGGCCCGCTCCAGCAGCCGCTGGTCGGCCGACCAGCCGAGCACCGAGGAGTGGTGGCAGTGCGGCTGGGCCACGACCTCCACGCCGGTCAGGTCGGGCACCGCCACGTCGAGCCGCTCGAGGAGCTCGGCGAAGGTGAGCACGCCGCCGGCGACCGTCGCGGCCCGCGGGTCGTCGACCAGCTCGGCGAGGTCGCTGCGCAGCGACGCGAGGCAGGACGGCTCGACGCCGAGGACGGGCACCCCGCTCTCGACGTACGGCGCGAGGGTGGCGGCGGTGCGGGCGGCGATGGACCGGGCCTTGTCGAGCTGGCCGGTCGTCACCCAGGTCAGGCCGCAGCAGGCCGACTCGGGGATCACCCGGACCCGCAGCCCGGCCGCCTCCAGCACCCGGATCGCGGCCAGGCCGCTGCCGGGCATGAAGTGGTCGGTGAAGGAGTCGGCCCACAGCCACACGTCGGGCGCGCCCGCCTGGTCGCCCGAGCGACCCGCCTGGCGCCGCAGCGTCCGGTCGGCGAACCGCGGGATCGACCGCCGCTGGTCGAGCCCGGCCGTCGCGCGGGCGGCCGCGGCGACCGGCTTCCACCGCAGCGCGCGGTTGAGGGCGGGCGCGACCGGGGCGGCGAGCGCGGCCCACCGCGGCAGCCGGCCCAGCGTGTAGTGCGTGCGGGGACGGCGGCGGCCGGCGTAGGTCTGGTGCAGCGTCTCGGACTTGTAGGTCGCCATGTCGACACCGGTGGGGCAGTCCGACGCGCAGCCCTTGCAGGACAGGCAGAGGTCGAGCGCCTCGTGGACCGCCGGGTCGGCGAGGCCGTCGACGAGCGAGCCGTCGAGCGCCTCCTGGAGGACGCGCGAGCGGCCGCGGGTGGAGTCCTTCTCGTTGCGGGTGGCGAGGTACGACGGGCACATCACGCCCGCGCCGGGCAGCGAGGGGACCACGCACTTGCCGACGCCGGTGCACCGGTGCACCGCGTTGCCCATCGAGCCGCCGTCGTGGACGAAGCGGAGCGCGGTGCGGACCTGCGCCCGGGGCTGCTCGGGCCGCAGGTCGGCGTCGAGCGGGTCCGGGTCGACGAGCACGCCCGGGTTGAGCAGCCCGTCGGGGTCGCAGATCGCCTTGGCCGCGGCGAAGAGCCGCAGCGACTCGGCGTCGTACATCAGCGGCAGCAGCTCCGAGCGCGCCCGGCCGTCGCCGTGCTCGCCGGAGAGCGACCCGCCGTACGACGCCAGCCGGGTGGCGCTGGCTACGAGGAACTCCCGGAAGCGCGCCGCACCGTCGCCGGCGCCCCCGGCCACGAAGGGGAAGTCGATGCGGACGTGGACGCAGCCGTCGCCGAAGTGGCCGTAGGGCACGCCGTCGAGGCCGTGCTCGCGGAGCAGCTCGTCGAAGTCGCGCAGCCACGCGCCGAGGTGCTCCGGCGGCACCGCAGCGTCCTCCCACCCGGCGTGGGCCGGCCGGCTCAGCGAGCGGGCGGCCAGGCCGGCGCCGTCCTCGCGGATCCGCCAGAGCGCGGCGGCCTCGGCGGCCGACTCCACCAGGCGGGACTCCAGCGCGTCGGCCACCCCGAGGACGGCCCCCACCAGCGCGGGGTCGCTCACCTCGACGAAGAGCCACCCGGCGCCGCGCGGCAGGTCGGGCACGCCCCCTCCGCGGGCGCGCACGAGGTCGACGATCCGGGCGTCGAGCCCTTCGCAGGCCACCAGGCCACCGCGGCCGACGCCGGCCGCCGCGTCGACCGGGCGGCCGCAGGCGGCGAGGATCGCGGGCACGGCGT
>NZ_JBNCOG010000042.1:0-34044 GCF_051280745.1 Nocardioides ureilyticus
CCACCCCGTCGCCGGCGTCGCCTGCCTTCGCCGCCTTGGCCGCGCGCCGCGCGGCCTGGGCGATGGTCTCCTCGACGATCGAGTTCAGGCGGGCCCCCTGGGGCCAGCCGGCGTAGTGGCACATGAAGATGACGATCTCACGGAGCGCCTCGTCGTCGAGCTCCCCGTTCGCGTGGGCGGCCGGGACCTGGATGCCGAGCACGTCCGCGGCGCCCTGCCCGGCCAGCAGCCCGATGAGCAGCAGCCGGCGGTCCCGGTCCGAGAGCCCCGGCCGGTGCCAGACGTCGGCGAAGAGGTGGTCGGCGGTGTAGCCGAAGAAGTCGCCCTGGCCGTCGGTCATGTCGAAGCCGTAGACCTGCTCCATCTTCTCCAGGCCGCGGCGGCGGACCTCCGGCAGGTCGTCGAACTTCCCGCTGTCCCCGGTCACAGACCCAATCCCTTCCGCAGGTCCCGCTCCGCCAGCCGCGCGAGCGGTACGTCGACCCCGAGCTCGTCGGCCAGCTGCAGCGCGAAGCCGAGGTCCTTCTCCCCCAGGTCGGCGACGTGGCCGAAGACGCCGTACCAGAAGTCGTCCGGCGCGATCGGCGCCGTGGTCTCGCGGTGCATGATCGCGCCCGGCCCGCCCGTGAGGGCGTCCGTGTGGCGGACCACGTCACCGAGCGCCTTGAGGTCGAGGCCCGCGGCCCCGGCCAGCCGCTGGGCCTCGGTGGCGGCGGTGAACGCCACGAAGTGCATCAGGTTGCGCGCCAGCTTGAGCTGCGTGCCCGCCCCGATCGGCCCCGCGTGCACCACCTTGGCACCCATCACCTCGAGCGCCGGCCGGGCCGTGGCGAAGGCCGCGTCGTCCCCGCCGACCAGGATCGCCAGCGTGCCCTCGGCCGCCCCCATCGGCCCGCCGCTCACCGGCGCGTCCAGCACCCGTACGCCGTGGCGCGCGGCCGTCACGGCCAGCTGCCGGGGCGTTGCCGGGGCGACCGTGGAGTGCAGGACGACGGTGAGCCGGTCGTCCGCACCCTGGCCGACGCCGAGGACCTCACCGAGGACCTCGCGCACCTGCTCGTCGTCGCGCACCATCACGCACAGCACGTCGACGGCCGCGGCGAGCTCGGCGACGCTGCCGGCGACCTCCGCCCCCGCCGCCTGGAGCTCGGCCAGCGGGCCCGGCGCGACGTCGTACACGTGCAGGGGCAGCTCGGAGGCGGCCAGCCGCAGCGCCATCGGCTTGCCGATGTTGCCCAGGCCGACGAACCCGACGACCGGCCCGGCCGAGGCGGCGGGCTCAGCCACGGAAGGTCTGCCCGCCGTCGACGGCCAGGATCTGGCCGGTCACCCACGCCGACTCCTCCGAGAGCAGGAAAACGCAGGCGCCCACCATGTCCTCGGGCTGGCCCATCCGCTTCAGCGCGAGGCCCTTGACCAGCTCCTTCGACGCGTCCCCGGCCTGGGTGCGCGTCGCCTCGGTGTCGGTCGGCCCCGGCGCGATGGCGTTGACCCGGATCCCCATGCCGCCGACCTCGTGGGCCAGCTGCTGGGTGAGGCCGTTGACGCCGACCTTGGCCAGCCCGTAGAAGCCGGAGTAGAGGTAGGCCGCCGTGGAGCTCTGGTTGACGATCGACCCGCCGCCGCGACGCTGCATGTGCGGGTAGACCGCGCGGGTCATCACCAGCGCGCCGTCCATGTTCACCGACATGAACCTGCGGTAGTAGTCCCAGTCGACGCTGATGAGCAGGTCGAACTGCATGTCGCCGTAGATGGCGGCGTTGTTGACCAGCCCGTCGATGCCGCCGAGCTCGGCGATGGCCCGCGTGGCCATCGCCTCGGCCGACTCCGCGGAGGAGACGTCGGTGCGCACGAAGATCGCCCGCCCGCCGCCCTCGTTGATCGACGCGGCCACCTTGCCGCCCGCCTCCTCGTTCAGGTCGGCGACCACGACGGCCGCGCCCTCGGCGGCGATCGCACGGGCGTACGCCTCGCCGATGCCCTGGGCCGCGCCGGTGACGACGACGACCTTGTCCTCGAGCCGTCCGCCGGTCGAGCTTGTCGAGACCATGTCTCTCCTTCGCGTGGGTGGGGGTGCAACGGGGTGGTCTCGACAGGCTCGACCACCGAACGACGGGGTGGTCTCGACAGGCTCGACCACCGAACGACGGGGTGGTCTCGACAGGCTCGACCACCGAACGACGGGGTGGTCTCGACAGGCTCGACCACCGAACGACGGGGTGGTCTCGACAGGCTCGACCACCGAACAACAGGGTCAGGCGGGCTCGGCGATGGTTTTCACTTCCAAGTACTCCTCGAAGCCGGCGAGGCCCATCTCGCGACCGAGGCCGGACTGCTTGTAGCCGCCGAACGGCGCGTCGGGGCTGAACCAGACGCCGCCGTTGACGGCGAGGGTGCCGGTGCGGATCCGCGCCGCGACCGCCTTCGCGCGCTCCAGCGAGCCTGAGTCCACCGACCCGGAGAGCCCGTACGTCGAGTCGTTGGCGATCCGGACCGCGTCGTCGTCGCCGTCGTGCGGGATCACGACGAGCACCGGCCCGAAGATCTCCTCCTGGGCCAGCCGCGAGGAGTTGTCGAGGCCCGCGACGACCGTGGGCTCGACCCAGTAGCCGGGCCGGTCGATGACGTGGCCGCCGGTCGCGAAGGTCCCGCCCTCGGACTCGGCCAGCCGGAGGTAGGACTCGACGCGGTCCCGCTGCGCCTGCGAGATCACCGGCCCGCAGATCGCGCCGGGGTCCGCCGGGTCCTTGGCCCCGATCGACTCCATGGTCGCCGCGGCCACCTGCACCGCCTCGTCGTACCGGTCGCGCGGCACCACCAGCCGGGTGGTGATCGCGCACCCCTGACCGGCGTGGATGCAGGCGGTGAACGCCGTGGCGCCGGCCACGGAGGCGACGTCGGCGTCGTCGAGGGCGATGGCGGCGGACTTGCCGCCGAGCTCGAGGAAGACCTTCTTCAGCGTCGGCGCGGCCGCGGCCATGATCGCGCGCCCGGTCTGCGTGGAGCCGGTGAAGGAGACCATGTCGACCCGCGGGTCGGTCGTCAGCAGCGCCGCGACCTCGTTGGCGCGCGGCGTGACGACGTTGAGCACCCCCGGCGGCAGGTCGGTGTGCTCGGCCGCGATCCGGCCGAGCTCCGCGGCGACCCAGGGGGTGTCGGGCGCGGGCTTGAGCACCACGGTGCAGCCGGCGGCCAGCGCAGGGCCGATCTTGGCGAGGTTGATCTGGGTGGGGACGTTCCACGGGCTGATCGCCGCCACCACGCCGACCGCCTCCCGGCGGACGGTGCGCCGCGACGGGATCCCCATCGGCGAGGCCACGCCGAGGTCGGTCTCGAACTCGTAGGACTCCAGCAGGTCGGTGACCCACCGCAGCCCGTCGACCGGCACGTCGAAGCCCGCCGCGCCCATCATGAAGCCGGGCATGCCGACCTCCGCGGTGGTCAGCGCCTTGAACGGCTCGGCGTGCTCGAGCAGCGCCGCGTGCAGCTGGCGCAGGCAGCGCACCCGCAGCGCGACGTCGGTGGACCACTCGGTCTCGTCGAAGGCACGCCGCGCGGCCGCGATGGCGGCGTCGACGTCGGCGGCGCTGCCGTCCGGCGCGTGGCCGATGACCTCACCGGTGGCCGGCGCCAGGATCTCGTACGTCGCGCCGTCCGACGCGGGCACGAGCTTGCCGTCGACCAGCTGCTGGGCCGGCGGGCTGGTGAGCGCGCCGGTCACTGGGTCTTCCCCTGGGCGGTCTCCTGGGTGACGTACTCCCCCGCCTCGACCGGCGGCGGCCACACGCTCGAGGGCAGGTCCTTCAGCCGGTAGTGGCCGGGGACCTTGAGCCCGCCGACGCTCATCCGCTTCAGCAGCGTGTCGGGCGCCTTGCCGGCCTCGACGATCGACATGAAGGTGTGCGCGGTCGAGGGCATGTCGAACCAGTCGCGCTGCCAGGCGATCTTCACCAGGCCGTCGTCGGCGCCGCCGCTCTGGCGGGCCACCCCGAACCACGAGCCGCCGATCCCGAGGATCTCGTACTCCTCGCCGGTGGCGTCGTCGACGATCCCCGACCTCTGCTTCCAGAACCCGACGACCATCGCCTTGGCCTCGTCGACGACCGCGCACATGTAGTCGTAGTGCCAGCCGTCCAAGCCGTCCATCTCGATGCCGATGGCCCAGTCGCGGATCTGGTCGCGCCCGACGGCCATGAAGTGCTCGTCGGGGCTGTACATCCAGCCGTACGTCGCGTCCTCGGCGTAGGACTCCGCCAGGACCCGCCAGTCGCCGGTCCGTTCGGCGGTCCGGTTGGCCTCGAGCCAGGACTCCCAGAACTCCTCGATCTCGGCGCGGGTCAGCTCACTCATCGGTCCTCCTCCGCGCCGTCCACGAGGGCGAGCGCCATGGCTGGGCAGTACTTGACGGCGTCGCTGACCTGGGGGCGCAGCGACTCGTCGGGACGGGGGTCGAGCACGACGACGCGGTCGGCCGCGTCGTCGAAGGCGAAGACCTCGGGGGCCTCGCCGGTGCACATCTGGTGGCCCTGGCACAGGTCCAGGTCGGCGACGACGCGCATCACGCGCCCCGCCGGCGGTACCGCACGCGGCACGGCTGCTGGAGCTGGATGACCATCTTCGACACGTCGTCGCGGTAGTCCTCCGACGGCTGGGCCATCTCGAACTCGTAGTCGCGCAGGACCACCGAGAAGATCGCCTTCATCTGCATCATCGCGAAGGCCGAGCCGACGCAGCGGTGCTTGCCCGCCCCGAACGGGATCCACGTCCACCGGTTGACGATGTCCTCCTGGCGCGGGTCGACGTACCGCCCCGGGTCGAAGGCCTCGGGCTCGGGGAAGTCCTCGCCGATCCGGTTCGACACCTTCGGGCTGGCCGCCACCATGGTGCCGACCGGGATGGTGTGGCCGGCCAGCTCGATCTCCTCGGCGACGACCCGGAGCAGGATGACCAGCGGCGGGTGCAGCCGCAGGGTCTCCTTGAGCACCGCCTCCAGCCGCGGGATCGAGCGCAGCGCCTGGAAGGAGACCTCCGCGCCGTCGGCGTAGAGGTCGTCGAGCTCGGCGACGACCTCGGCCATCACGTCGGGGTGCCGCATCAGCTCGATCAGCGCCCACGACGCCGTGCCGGAGGAGGTGTGGTGGCCCGCGAACATCATCGAGATGAAGATGCCGGTGATGTAGTCGGCGTCCATGCCGACGCTGATGAGCACGTCGAGCAGGTCGCGCTCCTCCTTCGGCACCGTGCCGCGGGCGACCCGCTTGTCGATGATGCCCTGCACGAGCGCGACCAGCTCCACGCGGGCGGCGTCGCGCTGGCGGAAGGACTCGAGGTCGGCGTAGGCGTCGACGTACGCCATCGCGTCGGTGCCCTTCTCGAGGTCGTGGTAGTGGTGGGCGAACCGGCTGTCGAGCTCCTCGCGGAACGGCTTGCCGATGAGGCATGCCGAGGTGGTGTAGATGGTCAGCTCGGCGAAGAAGTCGAGCAGGTCGATCTCGCCCTCGTCGCCCCAGCCGGCGACCATCCGGCGGATCTCGGCCTCGATCGTGGAGGCGTGGCCGCGCATCATGTCGCCGCGCAGCGCCTGGTTCTTCAGCATCTGCTGCCGCTCCTCCGGGGAGGCGTCGAAGACCACGCCCTTGCCGAAGATCGGGGTCATGAACGGGTACGCCGCAGCCTGGTCGAGCGTGGAGTCCGGGGCCCGGAAGAACTGCTCGTTGGCCTCGGCGCCCGAGACCATCACGACCTCGCGGTCGGCGAGCCGGAACCGGCCGATGTCCCCGCACTCGGCGCGGACCCGCGCCAGCAGGGCGATCGGGTCGGTGCGCAGCTCGGCGAGGTGGCCGTGACCGTCGTCGGGGACGGCGTAGGAGACCTCGGGGATCTCGGCGAGGGCGGTCGGCTCGGCGGTGGTGGTCATCGGTCCTCCGGTGTCTGCTGGTCCGCTCGGTCGCTCGCTCGTCCCTCGCTCGGCTCCGTCGCTGACAGCGGGGCCTCGGGCGAGACCTCAATCAGGTTGACGTGGACGCCGCGAGGGGCGCTGACGACCGTGGTGACGGCGTCGGCGATCGCGGTGGGCTTCATGAAGTGCGGGTGCCGGGCCAGTCCGAAGCGCACCCACTGGTCGAGCACGAAGGCGCCCTCCTCGGCGTCCCAGTCCTGCCCCATCTCGCTCCAGGTCGGGCCGGGCCGGACGATGCTCACCCGCACCCCCGAGCCCTCGAGCTCCATCTGCATCGCGTGCGCCATGCCCTCCAGCCCCCACTTGCCGGCGGCGTAGGAGGACATGAACGGGCGGGCGCGGACCGCGACGTCGGAGGAGATGATGACCAGGTCGCCGCGGCGCCGCTCGACCATGCCGGGCACGAAGGCCCGCACGAGGCGGTGCGCACCGACCACGTTGAGGTCCAGCTCGCGGGCGAACCGCTCGCTGTCGACCTCGTGGATCGTGCCGGGCGCCACGGCGCCGGCGTTGGAGACGACGACCTCGACGTCGCCCAGGTCGCCGGTGACCCCCTTGGCGAAGGCCTCGACCGACTCGGGGTCGGTGAGGTCGACCGGGTGGGCGACCGCCTCGCCGCCCCGGGCGCGGATGTCGGCCGCGAGCTCCTCGCACCGCGCCACCCGGCGCGCCCCCAGCGCGACCGGGTGGCCGGCCGCGGCCAGGGCCTGTGCGGTCGCCGCGCCGATGCCGGACGAGGCGCCGGTGACGACCGCAGGGCGGCGAGCCGGCTGGGCGTACTTGCCGGCCATCAGCGCAGCCGCACCCGGGTCGGCAGGGCCGCGAAGCCCCGGACATTGGTGGAGTGCACCCGGACGGCGGCATGGTGGTCGACCTCGAGCCCGTCGACGACCCGGACCAGCTGCGCCAGCGCCACGCGGGCCTCCAGCCGAGCCAGGTTCGCGCCGAGGCAGAAGTGTCGGCCGCCGCCGAAGCTCAGGATCTGGCCCAGCTCGGCCTTGTCGCGGTGGATGTCGTAGACGGCGGGGTGGCTGAAGACCGACTCGTCGCGGTTGGCCGAGCCGAGCAGGAGCAGCAGCTTCGAGCCGGCCGGGGCGACCGTGCCGTGGAGGACCACGTCGCGCTTGAGGTGGCGGGCGACCATCTGGCTGGAGGTGTCGTGACGCAGGGTCTCCTCGATCCACGGGCCGACGAGGCCGTCCTCCCCCGGGCCGGCGGCGAGCACGTCGTGGAGCTGCGCCGGGTGTGCGGTGAGGTGGTAGAGCGCGTTGCCGAGGAGCTTGGTCGTGGTCTCGTTCCCGGCGACCACCATGAGGAAGAGGAAGGCGATGATCTCGCCGTCGTCGAGCCGGTCGCCGTCGACCTCTGCAGCCAGCAGGGCGCTGGTGAGGTCGTCGGTCGGCTGCTTGCGGCGGTGAGCGAGCATGTCGGCGTAGTAGCCGACCAGGGTCATCGCCGCCTCCATGCCGGCCTGCGGCACGTCGTAGACGCCCTCCTCGCGGTGGACCACCAGGTCGGCGAGGCGGCGCACCTCGTCGCGGTCGGGCTCCGGCACGCCCATCATCTCGGAGATGACGTCCATCGGCAGCTTGCCGGCGAAGGCGGCGATCCAGTCGAGCTCGACCTGGTCACCGGGGCCGGCGCCCTCGAGCGCCCGGCCCAGGTAGTGCTCGGTGAGCGCCTGGACCCGTGGCTCCAGCTCGCGGACCCGGCGCGGCGTGAAGGCCCGCGAGACCAGCGAGCGCAACCGCGCCTGGTGCGGCGGGTCGAGGGCGAGGAACGACATCACCTTGTGGGCGTGCGGGCTCCACGCGCTCTTGTCGAGCGAGACGCCCATGGCGTTGGAGTAGGTGTCGTCGTCGCGGACGGCGGCGGCGATGTCGGCGTGCCGGCTCAGCGCCCAGAAGTCGTGGGTGGGGTTGTGGTAGAGCGGCGCCTCGGCCCGCAGCCGCGCGTAGACCGGGTAGGGGTCGTCGTGGAAGGCGTAGTCGTAGGGGTCGAAGACGAGCGGCGCTGCCGCCGGGTCGGCGTACGTCGTGCTCACGCGTGGCCCTCCAGGATCGCGGCGACCACGGCGTCGAGCCGGTCGCCCATGTCGGTGTAGGTCATCACGCCCATGCCGGCCTGGAGCAGGGCGCCGGAGAAGGCGAGGGTCAGCGCCTCGAGGACGGCCGGGTCGACCTCCTCCCCCAGCGCCGCGCGGAACCGCGCCACCATCTCGGCGCCGATCCGCAGGCGCAGCCGTCCGACCTCGGGGTCGGAGCTGAGCAGCGCCGGGGTCACCGCCGCCGCGAGCTCGGGGCTGCCGGCCAGCCGGTCCGCCATCCGCCGGGTCACGCTGCGGACCCGCTCGGTCGCCGTCGCGCCCTCCGGCCCGACGCCGCCGTCCGCGAGGAGGTGGCGCCAGAAGAGCTCGGCGAAGAGGTGGTTCTTCGAGGCGAAGTACGTGTACGCCGTCGCAGCGGAGACGCCCGCCCGGGCGGCGACCCCGCGGATGGTCAGCGCCTCGTGGCCGACGGCGCCGAGCTCCTCGGCGCCGGCCGCGAAGAGCCGCTCCACCGTCTCGGCCCGCCGGGCGTGCAGCTCCTGCCGCGGAGCGCTGGACACATCACTGGACACCTGTCCAATCTAGAACACGTTCTCGTGCGCGGCAAGGGTTCCGGACGAATGCCGTCCGCTGCCCGGTCAGGCCGGGACGCCCACCTGCGCCCGGGCGTAGCTGCGGCCCCGCTCCTCGCGCACCCACAGCTCGCCGTCCCCCGGCGTCGGCCCCTCGGCGATCAGCTGCCGCTTCACGACCTTGTTGGTGGCGGTCGAGGGCAGGTCCTCGGCGATGCGGACGTAGCGAGGCCACGCCTTCGGCGAGAGGTCGGCCTGCTCGGCCAGGAACGCCTCGAGCTGCTCCGGGGTCAGCGTGGCGTCGTCCTGGAGGACCATCGCCGCCATCACCTGGTCCCCCACGTTGCCGTCCGGCACGGCGTAGACCGCGACCCGGTTGAGCTGCGGCAGCCGCAGGAAGATCCGCTCGATCGGCGCCGCGGCCAGGTTCTCGCCGTCCACGCGCATCCAGTCGGCGGTGCGGCCGGCGAGGTAGATCCAGCCGTCGGCGTCGCGGTAGGCGAGGTCGCCGGACCAGTACATGCCGTGCCGCATCCGGTCGGCGTTGGCCTGCTCGTCGTTGTAGTAGCCCGAGAAGTAGCCGGCGCCCTGGGTGTTGACCAGCTCGCCGATCGCCCGGTCGGGGTTGGTCAGCGCGCCGTTCTCGTCGAAGACGGCCGGCTCGCACTCGGTCACCGTCTCCGCGTCGTAGATCGCCACGCCCTCGAAGCCCTTGCCGATCGAGCCGCGGGGCGTGCCGGGCTCACGGGTGATGATCACCGCGCTCTCGGTGGACCCGAAGCCGTCCCACACGGCGCAGTCGAAGCGGCGGGAGAACTCCTCGATGTCGCGGTCGCTCGCCTCGTTGCCGAAGGCCACCCGCAGCGGGTTGTCGGCGTCGTCGGGGCGCTCGGGCGTGGCCAGGACGTAGGCGAGCGGCTTGCCGACGTAGTTCATGTACGTCGCGCCGTAGTGCCGGACGTCGTCGAGGAAGTGGGAGGCGGAGAACTTCGCCGGCGCCATCGCCGCACCGGAGCCGATCGCCACGCACCAGCCGGCGAGCACGGCGTTGGAGTGGAAGAGCGGCATCGAGAGGTAGCAGGTGTCCTCTGACGTGACCGAGAACTTGTCGATCAGCGTCATGCCGGCGAAGAGCACCATCAGGTGCGCCACCCGCACCGCCTTCGGGTCACCGCTGGTCCCGGAGGTGAAGATCATCATGAAGGTGTCCATCGCCTCGACCTCGCGGTGCGGCCGCAGCGGCCCGGCGCCGGCGAGCAGCTGCTCCCACTCCGGCGTGCCCGTCTCGAGCACACGGACGCCCTCGAGGTCCAGCCCGTCGAGCAACGGCCGGTGCTCGGCGTCGGTGACGAGGACCTGGGCGTCCGAGCGCCGCACGTCGGCGCCCAGGCCGGCCCCGCGACGGGTGTTGTTGATCCCGCACAGGACGTAGCCGCCGAGCGCCGCAGCGGCCATCGAGCGCAGCATGTCGGGGGTGTTGCCGAGCAGCACGGCGACGTGGACGGGCTTCTCGTGGTCCACGAGGCCGAGCAGCGCCGAGGCCTCGGCGGACGCCTCGGCGACGTGCTCGCGCCAGGTCCAGGTGCGGTCGCCGTACTTGACCGCGACCCCGTCGTCCTCCGCGCGCTCCCGCACCCACTGCTGCACGTTCTCGGCCATCGTCGTCCTCCCGTGGTCCCGCGGAACTAGAACGGGTTCCAGTCCCTTGACGCGCGTCAACATGCCCTCGGATGTGACCTACGTCAACCGTTTCCGCAGAATCCGAGCCAGCTGTCAACACTGTTGACACCGCCCGTGGGCTGGCCGACGATGCCCGCATGCCCAGCAGGTACGCCGCCCTCTCCCGCGCCGAGCTCGCGACCCTCGTGCCCGAGCTGCTCCTCATCGGCCAGCTGATCGACCGCTCCGGCATGGCCTGGTGCATCTCGGCGTTCGGGCGCGAGGAGATGGCGCAGATCGCCATCGAGGAGTGGGCCGGCGCCTCCCCGCTCTACACCCGCCGGATGCAGGAGGCGCTGGGCTACGCGGCGGCGCCCGGCGAGGGCGACGTGGTGACGATCTTCAAGGGCCTGCAGCTCGACATCGGTGCCCCGCCGCAGTTCATGGACTTCCGCTACACCGTCCACGACCGGTGGCACGGCGAGTTCGAGCTGGCGCACTGCGGCGCGCTCATGGACGTCGAGCCGATGGGGCCCGACTACGTGCGGTCCATGTGCCACGACATCGAGGACCCGACCTTCGACGCCACGGCCGTCGCGACCAACCCGCGGGCCCAGGTGCGCCCGGTCCACCGGCCGCCGCGGACGCCGGCCGACCGCACGCCGCACTGCGCCTGGACCGTCCGGATCGACCCGGCCCACCCCCCGGTCGAGGGCATCCCGGCGCTCGCGGTGAACGCCCGGTCCCGGGCCGCCACGCTCGCGCTCGACCCGATCGACCCGGCCGGCCCGGACGAGGACGGCCAGGCCGACTACGCCGGTCCGCTCGTCGACGACGTCGACTTCGCGGCGTTCTCGCACTCCGCGCTGGTCCGGATCGCCGACGAGGTCTGCCTCCAGATGCACCTGCTGAACCTCTCGTTCCTCCTCGCCCTGCGCGCGCGCACCGGCGACGACGAGACGCAGTTCCGCACGGTCGCGACCCGCCAGCTGACCGGGATCGCCGGGGTCGCCTCCGAGCGCATCCGCCGGGCGCTCGACCTGCCCGCCGACGCGGCCGGTGCCCTGCAGGTGCTCCGTTTGCACCCGCTGCTCAACCCCGCGGCGTACGTCGAGGCGTCGTTCGAGGACGGCACGGTCACCGTCGGTCCGTCACCGGCGCACGAGGACGGCGCCTGGCTGGCGTTCGTCGGCCCGGCGGCGCTGCAGCCGCTGCAGGCGGCGGTGCGCGGCGTCGACCCGCACCTGGACGTCGAGGTGACCGGCGAGGACCGGTCGTGGACCGCCGCGATCCTCACCCGCGACGAGCCGGCGCCGGACGCCGACGAGGTGGCGGTGACCCGGATCAGCACGGGGGCGACCTTCGAGTTCGAGCCGCGGCGCTCCCTGCCGCTCGTGGTGCTCTGAGCGTGCGCGTCCTCGTCACCGGCGCCCTCGGCCTGGTCGGCCGGGCCACCGTCGCCGAGCTGCTCGACCGCGGCGCGGAGGTGGTCGCCACCGACCTCGACACGCCCGACGGCCGCCGGGCGGCGGCCGAGACAGCGCACCCACGGCTGCGGCACGCATGGGCGGACCTCACCGACGCCGTCGCGGTCGAGCGCCTCCTGGCCCGGGTCCGGCCCGACGCGGTGGTCCACCTGGCCGCCGTCATCCCGCCCCGCTGCTACGCCGTGCCGGCGGTGGCGCGCCGGGTGAGCGTCGACGGCACCCGCCACCTGGTCGCGGCCGCCGCGGCGCTCGACGCCCCGCCGCGGCTGGTGCACGCCTCGAGCGTGGCCGTGCACGGGCCCCGCAACCCGCACCTGCACGACGACGTCCTCGGCGCCGACACCGCGCTCGCGCCCGGCGACCTGTACGGCCAGCACAAGGCCGAGGCGGAGCAGGCCGTGCGCGGCTCCCGGCTCGAGTGGGTCGTGCTGCGGCTCGGCGGCGTGCTCACCACCGCCCAGGACGGCGGGCTCGACCTCGACACGCTCTACTTCGAAGGTGCGCTGCCCACCGACGGACGGATCCAGACGGTCGACGTCAGGGACGTCGCCCGGGCCTTCGCCGCGGCGACCGAGGCACCCGTCGCGGGCCGGACCCTGATGATCGGCGGCGACGACCGCACCCACCGGATCCGGCAGGGCGACATCGTGCCGGCGTTCACGGCCGCCCGCGGTCTCACCGGCGGCATCCCCGTGGGCCTCCCGGGCGACCCCGCGAGCCCGACCGCGTGGTTCGCGACCGACTGGATGGACACCGCACCGGCGCAGGACGCGCTCGACTTCCAGCGGCACAGCTGGCCCGACCTCGTCGAGGAGGTGCGCCGCTCCGCGGGCTGGAGCCGCTTCCTGCTGCGGCTCCTCGCGCCGCCGCTGCACGAGTACCTGCGCCGCCGCTCGGCGTACGCCGGGCAGACCCGCACGTACGCCGACCCGTGGGGCGCGATCGACGCCCGCTGGGGCAGCCACGCCCCGGACCGCAGCCTGCCGTGAGGACCCCCAGGTGAAGCACCCGATGTTCGTCCACGAGGACATCCCGACCGTCGAGGTCGACCGCCTGGAGGCGGTGCACCGGCCCCTGGCCGACAGCGTCCGCGAGCTCGTGGAGGCGACGATCCGCACGACCGTCAGCGAGGAGGAGGTCGCTCTCGCGCGCGCGGAGGTCGACGCGGTCGTCGCCCGGCTGCGGGCCAGCCAGCTCGAGGGCCCGGCCGGGGTCCGCTACAACTCCGAGGCCCGCAGCTGGAGCTGGGGCAACGCGGTCGTCGGCGAGCGGAACGCCGTCGCCCCGCCGCTGGAGATCACCGAGGACGAGGACGGCGGCGTGCACGCCGAGACCGTGCTGGGCGTCCGGTACGAGGGTCCGCCGGGGATGGTCCACGGCGGCGTGGCCGCGATGCTGCTCGACCACCTGATGGGGGTCGCCGCCAGCGCCAGCCAGCGACTCACCATGACCGGCACGCTGACCATGCGCTACCGCCGGGCCACGCCGCTCGGGCCCGTCCGGCTCGAGGGCCGGATCGACCGGGAGGAAGGGCGCAAGATCTTCGTCGTCGCCACCATCGCCGACCCCGACGGCGTGACCGTGGAGGCCGACGGCGTCTTCATCGTCCCGAGCTGGGCGACCTGAGGGCCTCCTCGACCAGGTCCGCCCGCGCCTCGGCGAGCACCGCCGCCCGGTCCTCGGGGAGCACGAACCCGGCGGCGATGGCCGCGTCGGTCGCCTCCTCGTAGGCCCGCAGGTACGCCGCCGCGTCGGCGTAGAGCTCCGCCACCCGGCCGGGCGCCAGCGGCAGCGTGCTGCCGAAGAGCTCGCAGATCACCGACGCCCCCGGCGCGGTGTCGCCGGCCAGCACCTGCGCCGGCGCGTCGACGACCGGCGTGCGCACCCCGCCCCGGGCGTTGCCGCTGCCGTCGGTGACGAAGCGGCCGTCGGCCACCTCGAGCCGGTCGGCCGACGGCGCCGCGGGGCCGCCCCGGGCCCAGGCCTCGAGGTGGCGCAGGGCGGCGCGCACGACGTACGCCTGCTGGCCGCGGTTGACCGGCCGCGGGCAGCCGAGGAGCTCCTCGAAGTCGCCGATCTGGAACTTGTCCGCGTGGGCGGTCCCGGCGACCTCCCACAGCCGCACCCGCGGGCTGTCCGGCTGCCACGCCGGCAGGTAGGTCAGCCGCCCGGTGAGGTCGGTCTCGGTCTGCACCACGACGACCGGGACCCCGACGTCGTCGCGGACCTGCACCGGCGGGTCCTGGCGAAACTCGGCGATGTCGACCGCCTCGCCCGGCTCACCGAGCGGCATCGGCGCGCCACCGCGGGAGTGGACGAGGAAGCCGTCGAAGCGGCCGGTGATCGGCTGGACGCCGTTGACGTACGTCGTGAGCGCGTACGCGGACTGCGACTCCCCCGCGGCGAGCAGGCAGGTGACGGGGGCCAGCGTCGCGGACAGGTGGTCGGCCACGGCGGTCGCCACCTGCGTGTAGAGGTCGTAGGCGTAGGCGTCGCCCGGGTGGTGCAGCGCGGCGTACCGCTCCTGGCCACGCAGCCCGGCGCCGGAGCCGCCGAGCCCGACGGCCGACACCCCGCCCATCACGCCGACGTGCTGGGCGGAGACGCCGGCCCAGGCGTGCCCGCGCCGGACCACCTCGTCGGCGAGGTAGGTCCAGTCCGGGGCCGCGTCGCTGCCCGAGCTGACGTTGAGCCATTCGACGACGAGCGTCCCGCTGAACGCCGCCCCCTCACGCGGGGCGCGCACGGCCACCCGCGTCGCGAAGTCGGCGGTGCCGCGCTCGTGCAAGGTCCACCGGCCGTCCGACGCGGTGGTGTCGCCGGCCCAGGAGCGGGCGGACCCGGAGGCCACGTGCTCGCTCTCGGCGTAGCCCGCGGCGGCGAGGTCGGGACCGGGGCGGGCGGCGAGGAGCCCGGTGTCGCCGACGGGCAGGGCGGTGAGGACGGTGGTCACCCGCCCATCCTGCCCGTGGCCGCCCCGCTCGGTCAGCGGCTCGGTCCGCGAGCGGGCGACGTGTGGTCGGCCGTGGCACCGAGCCGGTCGAGCGCCCGACCGAGCGGCCGCCACTCCGGGCCCCGGTCCTCCACCCGGGCGCGCAGGCGGCGGCCCAGCTCGGCGAGCTCGCGCCCCTCCTCGTCGAGCAGGCCGGCGAAGCGGGGGTCGAGCAGCCAGCAGGCGTCGTCCGCGGCCTCCGCGGCGACCGCGTCGAGGAGGACCTCGAGCATCCGTGCCCGCTCCTCCACCCGCGCGCCGGGGACGCTCAGCCACCGCAGCTGACCGGCCCAGAGCTCGCCGCGGGCCTCGTCACCGTCGACGTCGAGCACCGTGCCGATCTCGCCGTCCATGCCGTGGTCCTCACGGTGCGCCTGGACCTCCTGGAGCAGCCGCACGACGTTGTCGTCGGTCATCGAGGCACCGACGACCAGGAGGTGTCGGGTCAGCGCGAGCGTCTGCAGCATCGAACCCGCCGGGCGCACCCGGGCGTCGAACCGCACGACGTCGCGGCGGGTGAGGACGATGCCGTCCGGGTGCTCGACGTCGCCGTGGAGCTTCAGCACCCACGCCGACGGACCGGCCGGCGTGGGCGAGGTGGCCGCGTCGTCCCACGGGAGCACGGCCAGCTCGCCGCCGGCGGCACGGACGGCCGCCTCGTAGAGCCCGTCGTAGTTGGTCGTGACCGCCTCGCGGCAGCCCAGCGACGCGAGCAGGGCGTGGGCGAGCGACCCGCGGTGGTGCTCGCCGCAGATCGCGGCGACCTGCTCGCCCAGGTCCGGCACCCGGCGCTCGAGCAGCTGCGCCTGGTCCAGGAGGGTCAGCCCCGGTGCCCGCGCCACGTCGACGTGGCCGGTCCGCTCCGCCAGCGTCGCGAGCATGTCGCCCCACGACGGCAGTCCGGCGGGCACGCTCACCCCGGCGCCGAGGAGGAGCGCCAGCCGGCCGCGGCGGGCCAGGTCGCCCAGGCGCCGTGCCTCCTCCGCCAGTCGTGGGTCCAGTCCCGGCGGGCCGAGTCGCGCGCGGACGTGCTGAGCGGCCGCGTGCACCGACGCGTCAGGCACCACGAGCGCCACGTCGAGGTCCACGCGGGCGACCGCCTCGGCCAACCCGGCGAGGAGGGCCTGCACGACCTCGCCGCGGTCCCGGTCGTGGCCCCCGCCCTCCAGCCCCAGGACGGGTACGGCGAGGACCGGCTTGACCCGGTTGCTCGCCGGCGGGAGGCCGGCGGCCGCCACCTCGTCGACCGCGGCGACCACCCGGCGTACCAGCTCCTCGGCGGGGAGTCCGTCACCGTTGCCGACGCTGACGAACCACACCGGCGGCCCGCCGTCGACGACGGGCCGCCAGTGGTCGGCGACCTCGCCCTGGTCGTCGGTGGGCACGACGGCGGCGTCGTGGACGACCGTCTCGATCCGGCCGCGCACGACGAAGAGGTGGCTCGCGCTGGACATCGCCGCCGCAGTGCCCAGCGGGGGCGCCCGCCAGTCCCGCCCGCCCGGGTGAGCAGCCCCCACGTGAGCCGTCAGTGCAGGGTCGGCTCGGTGCTGGCGCGCACCTCGTCCTCGGTGACGCCGGGGGCGAGCTCGACGAGCACGAGCCCCCGCTCGGTCACGTCGATGACGGCGAGGTCGGTGATGATCCGCTGGACCACCCCGCGGCCGGTGTAGGGCAGGGTGCACTCCTCGAGGATCTTCGGCGACCCGTCACGGGCGACGTGCTCCATCAGCACCACGACCTTCTTGGCCCCGTGGACCAGGTCCATCGCGCCGCCCATGCCCTTGACCATCTTCCCCGGGATCATCCAGTTCGCGATGTCACCGCGGGCGCTGACCTGCATCGCGCCGAGGATCGCGGCGTCGATCTTGCCGCCGCGGATCATCCCGAACGACGTCGCCGAGTCGAAGAACGACGCCCCGCGCCGGATCGTGACGGTCTCCTTCCCGGCGTTGACCAGGTCGGGGTCCTCCTCGCCCTCGAACGGATAGGCACCCACCCCGAGGATCCCGTTCTCCGACTGCAGCACCAGCTCCACGTCGTCCGGGACGTGGCTGGGCACCAGCGTCGGCAGCCCGATGCCGAGGTTGACGTACATCCCGTCCGACAGCTCCGAGGCCGCCCGAGCCGCCATCTCGTCGCGCGACCAGCTCATCGGGCCTCCTCCCTCGGGCGGACCGTCCGCTTCTCGATCCGCTTCTCCGCCGCCTGCTCGGGCGTCAGCGCCACCACTCGCTGCACGAACACCCCGGGGGTGTGCACGTGGTTCGGGTCGATCTCGCCGGGCTCGACCAGCTCCTCGACCTCCGCGATCGTCACCCGGCCGCACATCGCGGCCAGCGGGTTGAAGTTCCGCGCGGAGTCCTTGTAGACGAGGTTGCCGTGCCGGTCGCCACGCCACGCGCGCACCAGCGCGAAGTCGGCGACGATCGCGTGCTCGAGCACGAACTCCTTCGGCCCCTCGGCGGTCTCGAAGACCTGGGTCTGCTTCGGGGGCGAGGACTTCACGACGTCGCCCGACGCGTCGTAGCGCCACGGCAGGCCACCCTCGGCGACCTGGGTCCCCACCCCCGTCGCGGTGTAGAACGCCGCGATGCCGGACCCGCCCGCGCGCATCCGCTCCGCCAGGGTGCCCTGCGGGGTCAGCTCCACCTCGAGCTCGCCGGCCAGGTACTGCCGGGCGAACTCCCGGTTCTCCCCCACGTACGACGCCACCATCCGCCGCAGCCGGCCGGCCGCGAGCAGCCGCCCCAGCCCCCAGTCGTCGACGCCCGCGTTGTTCGAGACCGCCTCCAGGTCGTCCACCCCGGAGTCCAGCAGCGCCTCGATCAGCACCGCCGGGATGCCGCAGAGCCCGAACCCTCCGACCGCCACCGTCGCCCCCGACGCGATGTCGGCCACCGCCTCGGCGGCCGAGGCCCTCACCTTGTCCATCCCGCGATCCAACCACCCGCGCCGCGCATGGTCGACACCTTGGTGAGGTCGTGTCGGGCGGCGGCGTCCCGTCGCGGATCGGGGACCGAGACGCTGTCCGCGTGGGCGTGTCCCGTGAGCAACGTGGGCATCAAGACCACGACATCCGCGCCGCCATCGCTGCTGTCCTGTGCACCCTCGCCGCACTCCAGGGATGCAGCAGCAGCGAACCCGTGCAGTCCGAGCCAGCGGCGGTCGACAGCAGTCGCTCGCCGCAGCCGGCTTCGTCGGCGGCGGCGGGTCTCGTCGGTTCCCACGCCGCGACTCCCGTGCGAGCCGTCACCGAGCCGCTCGAGTGCCCGGCTGAGGAGCGGACGCCCTTCTGGTACGACCGGTCGGCGCCCGCCCCCGACGCCACGGTCGCCGACGCCCTCGACGACGCCCTCGGCGAGGCAGCGGCCTCGGCGCGAGTCGTCGAGCTGTCGCCGACGGAAGTGCTCGCGCCTGCCTCGCCCGAGGGACGAGTGACCGAGGTCCTGGTCGTCACCCGGTGGCCCAACGGCGGCTGGGCGGTCGAGGGTGGCGCTCGCTGCCGCCAACCACTGGAGGCCGCTAGACCCGCCGGTGGAAGGTGACCTGTCCGTCGGGATGTCGTGTCGTCTCGTAGGTGGGGTCGTGGATGCGGGCGTGGTGGTGCGGGCAGAGGTTGCGGCCGTCGGCGAGATCGGTCCTCCCGTCGCGGGACCACGGCATCGCGTCGTGGTGGGCGTGGCACAGGTAGGCCGGCCAGTCACAGCCGACGGCGGTGCAGGTCGGTTGGGTGATGTTCAGGGCGCGGCGCTGGGCGCCGGAGAAGAACCGGGCGGTGCGACCGAGGTCCAGCAGCTCACTGCTGCGGCCGAGGACCGCGGGGATCAAGCCCGCCTCGCACGCCATGCGGCGCGCCATCGAAGCCGAGATCGGCTCACCGTTGTCCAACGTCGCCCTCGCCAGGCCGTCGGCCAGCCCGCGGTAGTCGATGAGGACGACGACCGAGGCGTTGAGCCCGCCGAGCGTGGGCAGGTCCTCGGCCGGGAGCCGCTCGAGGAGCTCGCAGAACGCATCACCCATCCGCTCCGGTGACGGCCGCCGCTCGACGACCTGCTGCTGCTCGCCCGCATCGGTGCTGGCCTTGGTGGCGGCCTGGTGCTTGGGCGCGGCGAACGCCAGGAGCATCTTGCTCAGCATCGCGGCGTGCAGGCTCGGGATCTGGAACTTCCCGCGCACCGAACCCTGCCCGTCGGGGCACATGGTCAGCCACGCCTTGGCCCGGGCCTCGCGCTCCTCGCGTTCCAGGGCACGGGCGTCGTGCGCTTCCCCGATCTCGGGGGCGATGACGGTGAGCAGGTGCTTGCCGATGATGGCGAGCGCCCTGGGGTCGTGGTCGGCCGCCTCAGCGACCAGGTGTCGCTCCGCCCTGGCCAGCACCTCGGGGTCGAGGTCGTCGGGGAGCCGGTCGAGCGCCCGGGTGACCACGCGCGCCTGCTCCGCGTTCATCCGCCCGGCGGCCAGCGCCTCCCGGACGGAGTGGAACCGCCCCAAGGCATCCGCCAACCGCACTCGCCCGGCGGCGGCACGCCGGTCTTGCTGGGTCTGGTGAGCCCACCAGCTCGCCGTCGACGTGGCGCCGCTCTGCTGCTCAACACCGACCTCTTCGGCGTGCGCGGCCACCCGCAGCTCCAGCTCCGCGACCTGCGCCGCCAAGCGCGTCAGCTCCACCAGCGTCGCGCCGGTCTCCCCGGGCCCCAGGCCGAACAACGGCACCTCGGCCAGCCCGTCCAGCTCCGCGCGCAGCCGCGCGACCGCACGAGAGACCGGGTGATCTCCGCCGGGTCGCAGGTCCTTGGCCATGACCCCACTCAAGCACCCGCCACCGACAGTCCCGGATCACTGTTTCCGCAGGTCAGGACCGCTCCACGAGTTGTCCACAGGGCGCGTCCCGACCGTGATCTGCACAGGCGAACGTGCTCGACCACCGGGCGTGGTCTCGACAAGCTCGACCACCGAAAGGGGGCGTGGTCTCGACAGGCTCGACCACCGAAAGGCGCCGTGGTCTCGACAAGCTCGACCACCGAAAACAGCCAAGCTCGACCACCGGAAACAGCCCTGCTCGACCACCGGAGGCAGCGCGCCGGACCGCTCGGGTCAGGGGCGACCGCACGGCCGGGCGGAGCCGGCCAGCTCGAGGACCCGGCCGAGATGGGTCGGGAGCAGGTCCACCGGCGCGGCCTGCCCAGGGAGCGCCGGGTTGGAAGAACGGAGCCAGGCATCGATGGCGTCCCGGTCGTAGCCCTGGTCGGCCAGGACCTCGACGACGGCCTGCACGTCCTCGCGCGTCTGCATGGCGACACCCTCCCCTGTGGGGGGTGTGACCGTGCTCACCCCCGCGGGTGACGCGGTCCGAGAGCCGGCGGGCTCCCGGACCGCGCGGGCGCCGAGGTGCCCCCACGCCGGCGCGTCGTCCAGGGAAGGAGTGAGGTTCACCCTGGCTGGCGGCATCGCCGACACGGGGAGCGTAGTGGCCGCCGACCCGGTGCGCGCGTCCTTTGCACGCCGCTTGAGCTGACCTTGAGCAGCCGGTCAGCGGCTCGGGTACCGAGCACCCATGACCGGCTCCATCCCGCGCTCCCTGCCCGACCTCTGGCGACAGGTGCGCGATGCCGCCTGGCAGCACCCGCGGTGGTTGCTGGCCGTCAAGACCGCCATCGCCACCGGACTGGCCTACGTCCTGGCCCAACCCCTCGGGGGCTCGCTCGGGAACTACAGCTACTACGCGCCGATGGGGGCAGCCGTCGCCATGTCCACCACCGTCATCGACTCGCTGCGGATGTCGGTGCAGGCGATCGGCGCGATCGCCCTCGGAGCGGTCATCGCGTTGGGTATCGAGTCCTTCGGTGTGCCGCAGGCCGTGGGGATCGGGCTGACCATCGCCGTCGCGACGCTGCTCGCCGGCTCCCGGTTCCTCGGCGACTCCGGCAGCTGGGTCCTGGTGGCGGCCCTCTTCGTCCTCGTCCTCGGCGGCCAGCACCCGATGGACTACGTCGCGGCGTACGTCGGGCTCACCGCGGCCGGCGCGGCGCTGTCCATCGGCATCAACCTGTTGGTCCCCCAGCTGCCCCTCGCCCCGGTCGCCACGGCGCAGACCCGCCTGCGCGAGTCCCTGGCCGACGAGCTCGACGCCCTCGCCGAGGGGCTGACCGGCGACCGCGTGGTCGACGAGGAGGACCTGCACGGGTTGCGGAGCCGGGTGCAGCCCCACGTCGACGAGCTGCGGCAGCTGGTCGACGTGGCGCACCGGGCACGGCGCGCGAACTGGCGCGCCGGTCGGTGGTCGGAGACGGCCGACCGGCGCTACTCCCAGACCCGTGCCCTGGAGCGGCTGGCCGGCTCCGTGGACGAGGTCACCGCCCTCGTGGCCGACCAGCGGTCGTCGGTGCACGCCGACGACGAGCGGGGCGCGGAGCTGCGCGAGGCGATGGCGCGCGCACTCCGTGCGGTGGGCGGCATGCTCCGCAGCGCGGACGGGGACGGGCGCGAGGAGGATGCCGAGCCGGCTCCGACGAAGGTCGCCCAGGAGGCCGTCGACGACCTGCACGGCGTGGTCGGGCGGCTCACCACCGACTCCCAGCAGCTGCTCACCGCCTCCGCCGTGTGGGTGAACCTGCAACGGGCGGTGGAGGCCTGGTCCTGAGCCGACGACCGGGTGGGCCCGGACCGGACACCCGTCAGCGGCCGCGCCAGACCGGCTCCCGGTGCTCGGCGAACGCCGCCACCCCCTCCGCGGCGTCCTCGGACAGGATCGCGGCCGCCGCCAGGTCGCTCTGCCGGTCGAAGGCCTCCTCCGGCGACCAGGACGGCGACTCGAGGACGATCCGCCTGCTGGCCGCCACCGACAGCGGCGCGTTGGCCACGATCTCCCCGGCCAGCGCGAGGGCGGCGTCGAGCACGTCACCGGGCTCGGCCAGCCGGTTGACCAGACCCAGCTCGGCCATCCTCGTGGCGGGCATCGGGTTGCCGGTGAGCGCCAGCTCCATGGCGACGTTGCGCGGCAGCCGCTCGGTCAGCCGCAGCACGCCGCCCGCGGCCGCCACCAGGCCGCGCTTCGGCTCCGGGATGCCGAACTGCGAGGTCGTGGAGGCGACGACCAGGTCGGCGACGAGCGCGAGCTCGCAGCCGCCGGCGAGGGCGTGCCCCTCCACGGCGGCGATCACCGGCTTGCTCACCGGCAGTGCGGCGATGCCGAGCGGTCCTCGCTTCTCGGTCACCGCGAACGAGCCGGCGGCGGCCGCCTTGAGGTCCATCCCGGACGAGAACGTGCCACCGGTGCCCGTGAGCACGGCCACCCGCAGCTCCTCGTCGGCCTCGAACGCGTCGACGACCCGCTCGAGGAGCTCGGCGGTGGCCAGGTCGATGGCGTTGCGGCGCTCCGGACGGTTCAGGGTGACCACCAGGACCGGGCCCCGCCGCTCCACCAGCACTGGGGGCTGGGGCGGCTCGGGCAGCGGCACCCGTTCCTCACCGACGAACCGCAACGAGCGGCTGTCGGCGACCTCCACCGGCAGGTGCAGCGGGTCGCCGTCCACCACGCGTCGCACCACCTCCGGCTGGTCGGTGCGGACCAGGACCCGGTTCCCCTCGGGGGTCAGCACGCTCATCACCGCATGGTCGGGCGCGCCGGCGCGGTCGTACGGCGCGGTGGCGGCCTCGACCACGCCGGGGCCGGCGTAGGTCTCCAGGGACCGGCGGGCGCTCCCGGGCAGCAGCACGGGCGAGAGCGACCGGTACGCCGCGCGGGGCGGGCGCGCGGAGTAGAGGCCGAGGGCGTGCTTGGTGACGAACCAGCCCAGCGACGTGGAGAGCCCGTAGGCGTCGGGGTCCTCCCGGAGCCGCTCGACCAGCGTGGCGACGGCGTGGGTGCCGTAGTTGTTGCCGGGCCCACCGGCGAAGGTCAGGCCTCCGGTGACGGTGAGCGGGCGGCGCTCGTCGTCGACGGGGAACCCCAGCTCGCCCGCGGCGATCTGGACCGCGGCCGGGAAGCAGGAGTAGAGGTCGACGTGGGCGACGTCGTCGGGGCCGATGCCCGCGTGGGTGAAGGCCGCCTCGCCGATGGCCCGGATCGCCGGGGAGGCGGCCAGGTCCCGGCGCTCGGAGACGAACCACTCGTCGTACGCCGCGGCCCCGGCGTGCAGGAAGACCCACCGGTCCTGCGGCACCCCGAGCGCCTCGGCCGCCGCGACGCTGGTGACCACCAGGCCGGCGGCGAGGTCGACGGTGAGGTTGGCGCAGAGCAGCTTGGGGTAGGGCTCGCTGATCATCCGGTTGCCGGCCGACGGAGTCGCCAGCTCCTCGGCGGTGAACTCCCGCGGCAGCCACGCGTGCTCGTTGCCGGCCGCGACGCGGGAGAGCCGGGACCACAGCCCGGTGATGGTGCGCCGGTGCTCCTCGGGCGTCTCGCCGGACCGGCCGCGGACGGCCGACTCCAGCAGCGCGTAGGTGTAGACGGGCAGGCTGAGCCCGGCTGCCGCCTCCGGCCCGTTGGTGGCCTCGCGGTCGCTGCCGACCACCCGGGTCGGCGCCACGTCGGCCGGCTGGACCGGCCAGTCGAGGTCGACCCCCTGCTTCTGCGCGGCCGCGAGGGTCGCCCCGGCCTCCGCCCCGCAGACCAGCACGACGTCGGCCGTGCCGCCGGCGACCGCCTGCCCGGCGAGGTTGACCAGGACCTGCCCGGCGTCACCGCCGTACGGCGCCGACATCACGGTCTCCCGCGGCGCGGCGCCCACGGCGTCGGCCACGAGCGCCGCCGCGTCGCGGTAGGTCCACGACGCGCTGGCCACGGCATGGACGGCGTCCGCCGACCGCAGCAGCTCCTCGCCGACCCCGCTGTCCTCCGCCGCTCGGCGCAGCGCCTGGACCGCGAGGGCGACCGGGTCCTTCGGTGCAGCAAGGTCCGGCTCGCGCTGCGCCACCTGGCCGACCCCGACGATGACCGGCGTGCGCGGGTCGAGCCGGGCCCCGGTGCGCTCGTGGACCACCGTCCGGCGCGGGTACCGCGCTCCGGGTCGGCCGGCACCGGCCCCAGAACCGCCCTCGTCGGCGGCGAGGCGGGCGACGAGCCCGGCGAACCTCTGGACCGAGTCGGCGAGGGCCTCCTCGACGCTGGCCGCGACGGTCGCGCCGAGCGGCCCCTCGACCGGGTCGCCGCCGATGCCGGCCGCCACGACCACCTGACCGGCAGCGGCCTCCTCCGTGACCGAGACCTCCAGCGCCAGGACCAGGTCCATCGGCCCCGTGCCCCGCAGCCGCACCCGCCCGTCCTCGGCGGTGACGACCGTCCAGGCGATGTCGGCGGGGATGCCCATGAGCGTCACCTGCTCCCCGAAGGTGTCACCGGCGGTCGCGACCTCCGGCGGCGCTCCGCGGAACGCGACGTGGAGACTGAGCCACTCGGCGTACCGCGGGACCTCGGTGACCAGCGCGCGCGCGACCGCGGTCGATCCCGAGAGCTCCGCGCTGGCGCGCGCCGTCCGGGGGTACGCCGCCGGGTCGCTGTCAGCAGCGGCAGGGGCGGCGGGCGGGTGCTGTCGATCGTCCTCGGTCACGGGCGTCCCCTCGTCGCGTCACAAAAAGTCAGGGCTGACTGTTTGTGACGTGACGGTAGCCCACCTCCGCGCGTGACGGGCGGTTCCGTCCGCTCCTCAGAGGAGCCAGGGGATGATCCGGCCGTCGGGCAGCCCGATCGTCTCGTCGGCCGGGGCGCTCGCAACCGCCGCGGAGAAGGCCTCGAGGGAAGCGGCGAGCTGCTCCTGGTCGGCGGGCGCCATCCGGGCGATCACCCCCTCGAGGATGGCCCGGCGGGCGGCCATCAGCCCCTCGACGAACCGGGCGCCCTCGTCGGTGAGCCGCAGCACCACGTTGCGGCGGTCGCGTTCGTGCGCCTCCCGGACCACCCGGCCGGAGGAGACCAGCTGGTCGCACGTCCGGCTGGCGTTGGAGGGGTTGACGCTGAGGTGCTGCGCGACCGTGGAGAGGTTCATCGGGCCTCGCGACTTCAGCAGCACGAGCACCCGCAGCTGTGGCACGGTGATCTCCGAGGCCACCTCGCCGAACGTCCGCGCGACCACCGCCGTCATCGTGCGCGACACCGCCATCATGGCGTCGGTGGCGCGGTCCTGCTCCGATCCCACAGCACTCTCCCCCGACCCGCTGCCCGGGCCTCTCCTCGAGCCGCCCCCGTCCGTCTCCCGGGCTGCCTCACTCATCCTCCCACCCGCGCACCTTCACAGCTGTCGGCGCACGCCAGGCTCTCGGGCGACGTCGGCGACCTGGTCGTCGAGCGCGCCTTCCACGGCGCGCCTGCTCCCACCTTGGCGGCCCAGCGGAAGCACCGTCCGCGACTCCGTGCCCTCCACCTCGAGAGCGAGCGCGGCGTAGACGCTGAGCACGCCGAGGGCCACGCCGACCCACCCGGCGGCCGTCGCCCAGTCCCGGCCGCCGTCGAGCTCGGCGATCCCCGTGACGGCGAACCGGGCCGCGCTGGTGACGATCACCGCGGCCGGGACCAGCTTGCTGTGCGTCCCGACCGCCGGCACGAGCAGGCAGGCTCCCGAGCAGAGCAGGATGACGCCGAGGCCGGCGCTGGCCGCACCGGGCGGCGAGGCCAGGGTGGCCAGACAGGCCGCAGCCCAGGTCCCCGAGAGGATGCCCATGCCGGTCGCAGCCACCGGGTCGCGCGCCAGGAAGCCCATCACGCACGCGACCAGCTGCAGGGGCACGGTCAGCAGGAGCACGCCGAGCGCGACCGTGTGGCCCTCGGTCGCCGGGATCCACCGCAGCTGCACGGAGGCGAACGCCGTGGTGGCGACGGCCAGGGCGAGGAACCCCAGCGGGAGAGGACTGGCGATCGGGCGGAGGACGACGCGGGCAGCGCGGCGCGGGTCGGCATGGGCCTCCACGCCTGCCCCCGCCGGCCCGCTCAACCGGTCACCATGACCTGGGCCGAGGTCTCCTTGACCTTTGCGTTCGCCCAACGCATCTGGCGCAGGGTCTCGGGGTGGCAGTCCTTCGTGACGCCCAACAGCTCGGTGTCCTCCATCGCCTGCGCCGTCTGGGCCAGCACCTCCCAGTCCAGCGACACCCCGGCCGCCATCCGGTGGATGTGGCGGAGGTCGGCGAGGAGCAGCAGCGTCGGCTCGTGGAAGCGGCCGGTCAGCTCCGAGCCCTTCTGCTTCATCCGGGCCAGGAGGCTGGCCTCGTCCTCCGGCTCGGGATCCAGCTCGATCCCGTAGTCCTTCCCGGCCTCGGCGAGGCGGCGCACGTGCTCCTGCGACCACCGGGCGATGTCGCGAGCGACGTAGAACACCTCGTGGTCGACCTTCTGCTGGTCGGAGAGGTTGAGCAGGGCCGCGGCGAGGTCGTTCTCGGAGCGGTGGAGCTCCTTGATCGCCATGCCGACCTTGTTGCCGTTCAGCGAGCGGAGCGTCTGGCCGATCCTGGTCATAGCAGGTCTCCTGTCGTCTCGAGCTGCTCGTCCGCGAGCGCTGCCGGCCCGCCGGTCGTGGGCGGCGCGGCGGACAGGTCGACCGGCCGGGAGGCGGTCGTCGTCGGCGCCGGGGACGGCGTGCCTCCGGAGACCTCGACGCGCATCGCTGCTGCCGCGGCGGTCTTGAAGATCGGCTGCTTCGACGCGGGGTCCCAGTCGGTGAGGGTCAGCTCGTTGGCGGCCCGGCCGTGCCCCTCGGGGTGGTCGCCCCGGTCGGTGTCCCAGTAGCCGTAGTGGAAGGGCAGGAAGAGCACGCCGTCGCGGATCCCGGTGATCCGCACCCGCGCGGTGACCTCGCCCCGGGGGGTGGTCACCCGCAGCACGTCGCCCTCGACCCAGCCCTCCCGGGCAGCGTCGCCCGCGGACGCCTCGACCCAGACCTCGGGCGCGGCGCCCTCCAGCTGCGGGGCGCGCTTCGTCTTCGTCCGCGTGTGGAAGTGGTAGACGGTCCGGCCGGTGATCAGCTGATAGGGGAACTCCTCGGACGGCAGCTCGTGGGGAGGGAGGTACTCGGCTGCCTTGATCACCGCCTTGCCCTGCGGGTTCAGGGCCTTGTACTCGGTGGGCGACACGGGAGCGCCCGTGACCAGGTCGCGGCCATAGCTCTCGCAGTACTCCGGATCCGCCCAGAACTCCCCGTCGACGTAGATCCGCTCGGCGCCGTCGGGGTGCTCGTCGTTGCACGGCCACTGGATGCCGCTCCCGCCGCGGAGCTTGTCGTAGCTCAGCCCGGTGTAGTCGCAGGGTCGGCCGCGGGTGCACTCCTTCCACCCCTCGAAGGCCTCCTCGGGCGTCGACCACTTCACCAGCGGCGCGCCGTCCTTGTCCCGTAGGTCGAGCCGCCGGGCGTAGTCGACCAGGATGTCGAAGTCCGAGCGGGCCTCCCCCGGCGGCTCGACGGCCTTCTCGGAGAGGTGCACCGTGCGGTCCACGTTGGTGAAGGTGCCGGTCTTCTCGCCCCACGTGGCGGCCGGGAGGACCACGTCGGCCAGCTGGGCGGTCTCGGAGAGGAAGATGTCCTGGACGACGAGGAAGAGCCGGTCCTGGGCGAGGATCCTCCGGATCCGCTGCAGCTCCGGCAGGGACACCGCCGGATTGGTCGCGGTGACGTAGAGCATCCGGATGGAGCCGTCCTCGATGTAGCGGAACATCTGCATCGCGTGGGTGGGCGGCGCGTAGTGCGGGATGCTCATCGGGTCGATGTTCCAGACCTTCGCCAGGTCCTTGATGTGGGCGTCGTTCGACCAGTTCCGGAATGCGGGGAGGTCACCGTCCGCGCCCGCCTCGCGGGTGTTCTGCGCGGTCGGCTGCCCGTTCATCTGCAGGATGCCGCAGCCCGGCTTGCCGAGCATGCCCCGGAGGATGTGGATGTTGTTGACCTGCACGGCGGCCGCCGTCGCCTGGTGGGACTGGTAGAAGCCCTGCAGGACCGTGGACATCAACCGCTCGGAGCCGCCGATGACCTGGGCGGCCTCGCGCAGGTCGGCGGCGGGGACGCCGCACACCTCGGCCGCCCGCTCGACGGAGTAGCCGGCGAGCATCTTCTTCAGCTCCTGAAAGCCGACCGCGTGGGCGTCGAGGTAGTCGTGGTCGACCCAGTCGTGCTCGACGAGCTCGTGGAGCAGCGCGTTCATCAGCATCACGTTCGTACCGGGCCGCGGCGCCAGGTGCACCGTGGCCGCCTCGGCGACCGGCGTGGGCCGGGGGTCGACGCAGATGACCTGGGGCGGGTTCGGCCCAGCGAGCCGGTCGAGCACCCGGCTCCAGAGGACCGTCTGGGTCTCGGCCATGTTGTGGCCGTAGAGGCAGATGACGTCGGCGTGGTCGATGTCGGTGTACGACCCCGGCTGGCCGTCGCAGGCGAAGGACTCTTTCAGCGCCGCGGCCGCGGTGGCGGTGCACAGCCGGGTGTTGCCGTCGACGTGCTTGGTCCCGATCCCGCCGTGCGCGATGAGCCCGAGCGTGTAGTACTCCTCGAGGAAGAGCTGGCCGGTCGTGTAGAAGGCGACCGAACTCGGCCCCCTCTCGGCGAGGAGGTCCTTGGTCCGGTTCGCCACGGCGTCCATGGCGGTGTCCCAGTCGGTCTCGACGAGCTTGCCGCCGCGGCGGACGAGCGGCTTGGTCAGCCGCTCCGGCGCGCCGTTCGCCTGCCAGCCGTAGAGGTCCTTGGGCCCCAGCCGGCCGTGGTTGACCCGGTCCTCGATCCGCCCGCGCACGCCGACGATGGCGTTGTCCTTGACGGCGATGTCGAGGCCGTCGCCGTTGGAGTGCAGGATCGTCGCCGACTGCACCCACCGGTCCACGTCGTCCTCGGAGAGCCCGTCGGCGAGGTAGGAGTCGACCCGCGTGGGCCATTCCTCCCCGGGTCCGTACGGCGTGCGCGTGCCCCACGGCTCTGCGATCCGGTCCACCTGTGCCATGCGTGCCACCTCTCGATCCTCCCGACGGCCGCCGGCCGGAGGCCGCGCGACACCGGACCACCGAGGGGTACCACGGCCGGGTGGCGCTCATTCATGCGGACGCGCAACCAAGTCCGGCAGGGTGGTCAGGGCGCCCGGGACGCGACAGGGGCCGAGCACCGCATCGCGGTGCCCGGCCCCTGTCGACCGTCGGCGGGTCAGCTGCCGGCGACGGCCTGCTTGAACGCCGAGGCGGCCTTGAAGGCCGGCGCGGTGGTGGCAGCGATCTCGATGCTCTCGCCGGTCTGCGGGTTGCGGCCCGAGCGGGCCGAGCGCTCGCGCGCCTCGAAGGTGCCGAAGCCGTGCAGGCTGACCTTCTCGCCGTCGGCGACGGCCTTGACGATGGCCTGGAGGGTCGCGTCGACCGCGGCCTCGGCCTCCTTGCTGCTCAGCCCGCTGGCACCCGCGACCGCGTCGCGCAGCTCTGCCTTGTTCATGTCATGCCTCTCTCGTTGATGGTCGCAACTGATCGATGGGGAAGATTGCGTCGTCCGGATGCTCTCATCGTCAGGCGCCAGTTGGCACACGCACCCGCCGCGAGTCGCGCCGCGGCGCCTGGGGAACTGCCTGCCGTACCGCCCCGGGGACCGTACGAGGGCCACCTCCGGGTCAGCCTCCGGCGAGGCCGCCCCGGACCACCGGGAGCCCCTCGGCGGCGCCCCCGAGGGCCCGGTCCAGGAGTGCCTCGACGTCGAGGTGCTCCTCCACGGCGTCGGCCAACCGGTCGATCCGGTCCTCCCGTGCGGCGGCGAAGCTGAGGACGCCGGGCGCCCAGCCGGACAGCCCGGCGTCCTCGGCCGCCTCGGCCAGCCAGGCGCGGCGGAAGGCGTCGCCCTCGAGCGCCCCGTGCCACAGCGTCCCTGCGACGGACCCGGCCCGGGCGCCGTCCAGGAAGGGCTCGCCCCCGTGCACGTCGACCCGGCCGTGGTGGATCTCGTAGCCCTGGGCCTCGACCCCGAGCGCCCGACCGGTCCGGAGCCGCAGCACCTTGTCGGCCTCGAAGGTGGTGCTGACGTCGAGCAGGCCGAGACCCGCCGCTCGGCGACCGGGCGCCCCTTCGGCGCCGTCGGGATCGGACACGGTCGCCCCCAGCATCTGGAAGCCGCCGCAGATGCCGAGCACCGGGCGGCCCTGCTGCGCGTGGCGGACGACCGCCTCGTCGATGCCCCGCGCCCGCACCCAGGCCAGGTCGTCGAGGGTGGCGCGGGTGCCCGGGATGACGACCACGTCGGCGCCGGCCAGCCCCCGGGCGCTGCGGGCGAAGACCACCTCGACGCCTGGCTCCAGCTGGAGGGCGTCGACGTCGGTGAAGTTGCTGATCCGCGGCAGCGCCACCACCGCCACCCGCAGGACCGGCCCCGAGCCCGTCCGGGTGTGCGGGGCCGCCCGGTCCTCGAGCGCCAGCGCGTCCTCGGAGTCCAGCCACAGGTCCGGCAGGTAGGGCACCACGCCGTGGACCGGGCGGCCGGTGAGCGTCGTCAGCTGCTCCAGCGCCGGCGCGAGCAGCGAGACGTCGCCCCGGAACCGGTTGACCACGAAACCGCTGACCAGTGCCTGGTCGGCCTCGTCGAGGAGCGCCACCGTGCCGAACATCGAGGCGAAGACCCCGCCCCGGTCGATGTCGCCGACCAGGACGGTCGGGATCGAGCCGTGCCGGGCCAGCCCCATGTTCACGTAGTCGCTGCGGCGCAGGTTGATCTCGGCCGGGCTGCCGGCGCCCTCGCACACCACCACGTCGAACCGGCCGACGAGGTCGTCGTACGCCGCGAAGGCGGCCTCCGCCAGCGCCGCCCGGCCGGCGACGAAGTCAGTGGCCCCGATCGTGCCCGCGGGTCGACCACGGACCACCACATGGCTGCGCCGGTCGCTGCCCGGCTTCAGCAGCACCGGGTTCATGGCGGACTCCGGCACCGAGCGGGCCGCCACCGCCTGCACCCACTGGGCCCGGCCGATCTCGGCACCGTCCGGGGTCACCATCGAGTTGTTCGACATGTTCTGCGCCTTGAACGGCGCCACCGACAGCCCCCGTCGCGCGAAGGCGCGGCAGAGCCCCGTCGTGATCACGCTCTTCCCGGCGTCGGAGCTGGTGCCCGCCACCAGCAGGCTGCCGCCCCGGCGTGCGGGGTACGTGTCGGTGCTCTGGCCCATGACCGCGCAGTATGGCGGGCGTCCCGGTGTCCGCCGGAGCGGGTCCGTGCGGGTGATCCGGCGTCGACGGACTACCGTGGTGCCCGCCTCCGCGCCGTGGAGGTGTCGTGGGATCCCAGTGAAGTCCGGTCTGAACCCGGCGCTGTGCCGCAACTGTGACGCCGACCGCGAGGTCGGACGAGCCAGGTCATCTGCCCCACGGCCACGTGCTGGTCCTCGGACGAAGGACAGTCCGTGCGGCATGGGCTCCGCCCTTGCGGCCCGACGATCCTCGTCCTCCGCAAGAGATCGGAGGATGCTGTGCCCCAGCCTCATCCCGCCCCCGCCCGCCGCCTGCTGCGCTCGCTCGCCGCGGCGGCGACCCTGGCCCTTCCGCTGACCCTCGCCGCGTGCGGCGAGGAGGGCAGCGCCGTCCCCGAGTCGACCTCGGAGGTCGCCGGCGGCTCGTCGGAGGAGGCCGGCGCCGAGCAGTTCCCCGTCGACGTCACCACCGGCGCCGCCGACAGCGGCCAGACCGTGACGATCCCCGAGCAGCCGACGTCGATCGTCTCCCTCAGCCCCACCGCCACCGAGACCCTCTGGGCGGTCGGCGCGGGCGACCAGGTCGTGGCGGTCGACGACCAGTCGGACTACCCCGAGGGCGTCCCGACCACGAAGCTGTCCGGCTTCACCCCCAACGTCGAGGCGATCCTGGGCTACGAGCCGGACCTCGTCGTGACCTCCAGCGACGACGAGGAGCTCGTCTCCGGCCTCGAGAAGGCGGCCGTGCCCACGCTCGTGCTGCCCTCCGCCACCGACCTCGAGGACGCCTACGGGCAGATCGAGCGCGTCGGCCAGGCCACCGGCCACGCCGAGGAGGCCGCCGCGCTGGTCGAGGAGATGCGCGCCGAGATCGAGGCCACCCTCGCCGAGGCCCCGGAGACCGAGGGCGTCTCGTACTTCCACGAGCTGGACCCGACGCTCTACACCGTCACCGGAGAGACCTTCATCGGCGAGGTCTACGGCCTCTTCGGCATGGAGAGCATCGCCGACGCCGCCGGCGGTGGCGACGACTACCCGCAGCTCTCCGCGGAGTACGTCGTCGAGGCCGACCCCGACGTCGTCTTCCTCGCCGACGGCGAGTGCTGCGACGTCACCCCCGAGCAGGTCGCGCAGCGGCCGGGCTGGTCGGGCATCACCGCGGTCGAGAACGACCAGGTGCACGTGCTGGACGAGGACGTCGCCAGCCGGTGGGGTCCGCGGATCGTCGACTTCGTGGAGACCATCGGCGAGCACGTCTCCGATCTCGAGCCGGCCGCGGGCTGAACCGGTGACCGCCCCGACCGTGGCCGCCGGGGCGCCCGCCATGGGCGCCCTCGGCCGGCTCCCCGCGCCCGGCCGGTGGCTGGTCGCGGTCGGGGCGCTCCTCGGCGCGCTGCTCATCGGCGTCCTCGTCGGACCGGCCGGGCTCACGGTCCGCCAGGTGCTGCTGGAGCTGGTCGACGCGCTGCCGGGCGTCGCCGTGGACGCCGGCACCTCGGCGCAGCAGCAGGCGATCCTGTGGCAGATCCGGCTGCCGCGAGTGGTGCTGGGGGCGCTCGTCGGCGCGACGCTGGCGATGGCGGGAGCGACGTACCAGGGCGTCTTCCGCAACCCGCTGGCCGACCCCTACCTGCTGGGCGTCTCCAGCGGCGCCGGGCTCGGCGCCACCCTCGCCCTCGCCCAGGGCGGGTCGATCGGCCCGTTCGGCGTGCCGGTGCTCGCCTTCGCGGGCGGCCTGGTCGCCGTGACCGCGACCTACCTCCTCGGCAGCACGGTCGGCGGCGGCCGGGCCACGACCGTCATCCTGCTGGCCGGGGTCGCGGTGGCGGCGTTCTTCGCCGCCGTCCAGAACTTCGTCCAGCAGTGGTACGACGACTCGCTGCGCGCCGTCTACGCCTGGATGCTGGGCCGGCTCAGCACCGACGGGTGGAGCGACGTGGTCGTCGTGCTGCCGTACGTCGCGGTGTGCTGGGTCCTCGTGCTGCTGCACCGGCGCACGCTCGACGTCCTCGCCGTCGGGGACGTCGAGGCGTCCAGCCTGGGCATCGACGTGGGCCGGGTGCGGCTGCTCCTCGTCGTCACGGCCACCCTGGGCACCGCCGCCGTGGTGTCGGTCAGCGGCCTGATCGGCTTCGTCGGCATCGTGGTGCCCCACGCCGTCCGGCTCCTCTTCGGTGTCTCCTACCGGGTGCTGCTGCCGATGGCGATGCTGCTCGGGGCGGCGTTCCTGGTGGTCGCCGACGTCGCGGCGCGCTCGGTCCTCTCCCCCGCCGAGCTCCCCATCGGCGTGGTCACCGCGATCGTCGGCGCGCCGTTCTTCCTCCTCGTCCTGCGCCGCGGGCGGGTGCGCGGGTGAGCGCGCTGGAGTGCCGCGGGCTGAGCGTGGAGCGCGGCGGCACCCGGGTCGTGCACGACCTCGACCTCGAGGTCCAGGACGGCGGCTGGCTCGCCGTCGTCGGCCCCAACGGCGCCGGCAAGAGCTCCCTGCTCCTCGCCGCGGCCGGGCTGGTCCCCGCCTCGGGGCACCTGCGCGTCGCCGGCAGCGACCCCGGCCGGCTCTCCCGCCGCGCGGCCTCCCGGCTGGTGGCGCTGATGCCGCAGCAGCCGGTCGTGCCGCCGGGCATGTCGGTGGGCGAGCTGGTCGCGCTCGGCCGCACCCCGCACCTGGGCACCTTCGCCACCGAGACCGCCCGCGACCTCGCCGCCGTGGAGGACGCCCTCGTCCGGCTCGACCTGGGTGGCTTCCGCGACCGGCCGGTCGAGACCCTCTCCGGCGGCGAGCTGCAGCGGGTGATGCTGGCGCGCGCCCTGTGCCAGGAGCCGCGGGTCCTGCTCCTCGACGAGCCCACCAGCGCCCTCGACCTCGGTCACCAGCAGGCCGTGCTCGACCTCGTGGACTCGCTGCGCACCGAGCGCGGGATCACGGTGGTCGCCGCCATGCACGACCTCACCCTGGCGGCGCAGTACGCCGAGCGGGTGCTGCTGCTCGACGGCGGGCGCAAGGTCGCCGACGGGCCGCCCGCCGACGTCTTCGACGGCGACCGGCTCAACCGGGTCTACGCCGCACGGGTCGACGTGCTCGACCGGCCGTCGGGGCCCGCCGTGGTCCCGGTGCGCCGCCGGCCGCGATGACCGGCGCGCTCGCGGTGCTCGTCGCCGGGGCGCTCGACGCCGTCCGCGGCGAGCCCGCGGCCCGGCGCCACCCCGTCGTC
>NZ_JBNCOG010000043.1:0-29915 GCF_051280745.1 Nocardioides ureilyticus
GTGGTCGAGCTTGTCGAGACCACGGTCGAGTTCGGTGGTCGAGCTTGTCGAGACCACGGTCGAGTTCGGTGGTCGAGCTTGTCGAGACCACGGTCGAGTTCGGTGGTCGAGCTTGTCGAGACCACGGTCGAGTTCGGTGGTCGAGCTTGTCGAGACCACGGGTGGGTTCGGTGGTCGAGCTTGTCGAGACCACGGGCTGGTTCGTAGTCCCATCGCGCCTGATGAAGACCATCAGTCGTCCGGGCGACCGGACCGTCCGCGCGCCAGCGCAGGCAGATCCGCGAACCTCCCCTCGATGAGGGCGATCCGCTTGGCGCGGCTCCACCCCTGAACCTGCTTTTCGAAGGCGAAGGCAGCTCCGATGTGCTCGAACTGCCATGCCCAGACGAGCCGCACGGGTAGCCGGCAACGCGTGTAGACGGATCCCATGCCGTTCTCGTGCTGTGCGACGCGCGCGGCGAGGTTGCGAGTGCTCCCGACGTAGAGCGATCCGTCCGCGCACTCGAGCATGTAGGTGAAGGCCATGCCTCAGGGTCCGGCGCGGAGGCGGGGACCGTGCGCTCGTGCTTCGAGCCCGTGGAGGGCCGGCTGCAGGCGAGTGAGCTGTGAGTCGTTGGTGGTCTCGACAGGCTCGACCACCGAGTGGGGCTCGACCACCGGATGGCGGCTCGACCACCGAGTGGCTGGGTGGTCTCGACAGGCTCGACCACCGGGTGGCGGCTCGACCGCCGAGTGGGTCGGGTGGTCTCGACAGGCTCGACCACCGGATGGCGGCTCGACCGCCGAGTGGGTCGGGTGGTCTCGACAGGCTCGACCACCGAGTGGGGCTCGACCACCGCGTGGCTGGGTGGTCTCGACAGGCTCGACCACCGAGTGGGTGGCTCGACCACCGGCTGGCTGATCGAGGGGACGCAGGCGGCCATACTGCTCCCGTGAGTGCACCGCGGACCGGCTTCGCCTACCTCGACGAGGTCCTGGCGACGCCCGGGTCGGTGCTCGCGTTCGCCCACCGCGGCGGCGCCTACCACCCGGAGATCGAGGGGCTGGAGAACACCCTCGTCGCCTTCGAGCACGCCGTCGCCCTCGGCTACGACTACCTCGAGACCGACGTCCACGTCTCCGCCGACGGGGTGCTGCTCGCCTTCCACGACACCGTGCTCGACCGGGTCACCGACCGGCGCGGCGCCATCTCGGACCTGCCGTACGACGAGGTCCGGGCGGCGCTCGTCGGTGGTCGTGCCCAGGTGCCGACCCTGGGCGAGCTGTTCGACCTCTTCCCCCACGTCCGGTTCAACATCGACCTGAAGTCCGACGGCGCCGTCGACGCGTTAGCCCGCTTCATCGAGGAGCGGGGCGCGCACGACCGGCTGCTGGTCGGGTCGTTCAGCCCACGCCGGATGGCTCGGTTCCGCCAGCTCGTCGGCGGCCGGGTCCCCACCTCGGCGACGCCCGCGGAGATCGTGGCGTTCCGCCTGCTGCCCAGCGGTCGCCTGGCCGACCTGGTCACGCGGGGCAGGGTCGCGGCGCTCCAGGTGCCGCACCGGCGGCGCGGCCTGCGGGTCGTCACGCCGGGACTCGTCCGGCGCGCCCACGCAGCCGGGAAGCACGTGCACGTGTGGACGATCGACGCGCCCGAGGAGATGAGGGAGCTCCTCGACCGCGGTGTCGACGGCCTGATGACCGACCGGACCGATGTGCTCAAGGCCGTGCTCGTGGAGCGCGGACAGTGGAGGGAACCGTCATGACCGCACCTGCCGGTGTCGCAGACCTGGCGCCGCTCGGCCGAGCCCGCGAGCAGCGAGCCTGGTACTTCTACGACTGGGCCAACTCGGCTTTCAGCACGACCATCGCGGGCGTCCTGTTCGCGCCGTATCTGATCGCGGTCGCGGAGAGCGCCGCCGTCGACGACCGGGTGAGCGTGCTGGGCGTCTCGGTCGCCCCCGGGGCGCTGCCGTCGTTCATCATCACGACCTCGACGCTGCTCTCGGCGGTCCTGCTGCCGCTGCTCGGCGCCGTCGCGGACCGGACGTCGCGGAAGAAGGACCTGCTCGCCGGCTTCGCCTGGGCGGGAGCCGCGTCCGCCGCGCTGCTGTTCTTCGTCACCGGCGGCAACTGGCAGCTCGGCGCCGTGGCGTTCATCGTCGCCAACCTCTGCTTCGGAGCAGCCGCCGTCTTCAACGACGCCCTCCTGTGCCTCGTCTCCGACGAGGACGAGCGCGACCAGGTGTCCTCGCGCGGCTGGGCCTACGGCTACGCGGGCGGTGGCCTGCTGCTGGCGCTCAACTTCGTGCTGGTCACCTTCCACGAGAGCGTCGGCATCAGCGAGGCGCTGGCGGTGCGCATCTGCATGCTCTCCGCCGCCGTGTGGTGGGCCGCGTTCACCTTCATCCCGTTCCGCGGCCTGCGCAACCACCCGCCGCGCGACATCGAGCAGGTGCCCGGCGGCGTCGTGTCGCAGAGCTTCGGCCAGCTCGGCCGGACGCTGAAGGAGATGCGCCACTACCCCGTCGCGCTGACCTTCCTGGTCGCCTACCTCTTCTTCAACGACGGCATCCAGACGGTCATCGCCTCGGCGTCGACCTTCGGGGTCGAGGAGCTCGGGTTCGCGACCGGCACCGTGCTGGCGACCTACCTGCTGGTCCAGTTCGTGGCCGTCTTCGGGGCGCTGAGCTTCGGCCGGGCGGCAGGACGGTACGGCGCCAAGCCGGTGATCCTCGCGGGGCTGGTGATCTGGATGCTCATCGTCACCGTGGCGCTGGTCCTGCCCGACGGCGAGCTGGTGCCGTTCCTCCTCCTCGGCGCCGCCATCGGGCTGGTGCTCGGCGGCACGCAGGCCCTCGCCCGGTCCTACTTCTCCCTGCTGATCCCCCGCGGCAAGGAGGCGGAGTACTTCAGCTTCTACCACGCGATGGAGCGTGGTACGTCGTGGTTCGGCACGCTGGTCTTCGGGCTCGTCTACCAGTTCACCGGCTCCTACCGGCCGGCGATCTTCGCCCTCATCGCCTTCTTCGTCATCGGTGGCGCACTGCTGCTGAGGGTCGACACCGCGCGGGGCATCCGCGAGGCGGGCAACGCGCAGCCGCGGGTCACCTGAGCGCGGATCGCACGACGCGTGTAGCCCCCGGCGGGCCGGGGCACCGGAGTGACGAGCGTCGCTCGATTCCCGGAATGTTGGGCGGCTCAGTACCGTTGAACATTCGAGTTGTCAACGGCGGAAACCAGGCCGTCAACATCAGATCGGGAGGCGTCTCATGGCAGAGCGCACACTGCGTGGAGCCCGGCTCGGTGGGCAGAGCTTCGAGGACGAGCGTGGCATCGAGTTCGCGGCCCGCCAGCAGGTCGGCTACAAGTGCAAGCAGGGACACGAGTTCGAGATCACGATGTCGGTCGAGGCCGACGTCCCCGCGATCTGGGAGTGCCCACGGTGCGGGGCGGAGGCCCTGAGCACCGCGGGGATCCTGCCCGAGGAGAAGGCTGAGAAGCCCGCCCGCACGCACTGGGACATGCTCCTCGAGCGCCGCTCCGAGAAGGAGCTCGAGGACATCCTCAAGGAGCGCCTGGAACTGCTCCGGGGCGGCGAGATCGGCCCCGCGCACCTGCACCGCGCGAACCAGAAGAAGCGCAAGGCCTCGGCCTGAGCCTACGCTCCGGCACGGCCGTCAGAACCGCCGTCGACGTCCTCGTCGGCCGCCCTGTCGGTGCCCCGGTCGACGACGTCGCCCCGGACCACGTCTGGTCCGGGGCGTCGTGCGTTCCGGGGTCCGAACGGCCCCTGCCCACCCGGCGGCACCACGACCAGCCGGCGGGCCACCGCTGAGGTGAGGGTCCGCCGGAAGAGCGGCCGGGTGAAGGGCAGGACCAGCAGGATCCCGAGCGCGTCGGTGGCGAAGCCCGGGGTCAGCATCAGGGTGCCGCCGATGAGCACGAGCGCCCCGTCGGCGATCTCGCCCGCGGGCAGCCTGCCGGCGGCCAGGGTGCTGCGCAGGGCGCGCCAGGCGCGGGCGCCCTCCCGCCGGACCAGCCAGGCGCCGATGGCGCTGTCGAGGACGAGCAGGAAGATGGTCCACCAGGCGCCGATCACCTGACCGACCTGGACGAGCACGAAGATCTCCAGGAGCGGCACCAGGACGAACGCGACGAGGAGCACGCCGGTCAGGCGGGGCCGGGCAGCCATCAGCGATCGCTTCCCCGGCCGGCCAGCTCCCTGACGGCCCGGCGGACCTGGGCCCGCCGCTGGGCGATGCCCCACCGCGTGATCCGGCGCAGCGACTCGGCGGCGACCGCGCCGCTCATCTTGGAGTCGCCCCGCTCCCGCTCGACGAACTCGATCGGCACCTCGACGACCCGGAGCCCGGCCGCCAGGGTCCGGGCGACCAGGTCGGTCTGGAAGACGTAGCCGGTCGAGCGCACGCCCGCCAGGTCGATCTGCTCGAGGGTCTCGCGCTTGTAGAGGCGGTAGCCGGCCGTCGCGTCCCGGACGGAGATGCCGAGGAGCAGACGGACGTAGAGGTTCCCGCCGCGGGAGAGCGCCTCGCGCCGACGCGGCCAGTTGACGACCGATCCGCCGGGCACCCACCGGGACCCGATCACCAGGTCGGCTCGGTCGAGCGCGTCGAGCAGCAGGTGCAGCTGCTCGGGCTGGTGGGACCCGTCGGCGTCCATCTCGCCGATCACGTCGAAGCCGTGCTCGAGGGCCCAGGCGAAGCCGTGCAGGTACGCCGCGCCCAGACCTCCCTTGGCGGTGCGGTGCAGCACGTGGACGTGCTCGTCGCTCGCCGCGATCCCGTCCGCGATCTGGCCGGTGCCGTCGGGTGAGGAGTCGTCGACCACCAGGACGTGCACGGCGGGCTGGGCCGACCGGATCCGGCCGATGATCCAGGCGATGTTCTCCGCCTCGTCGTAGGTGGGGACCACCATCACCACACGGCCGTGCCGCTCGCTGCTCACCCGACTGTCACCCGCTCCCTCGACGTGTCGTCGCCGGAGGCCTGCTGCGCGGCCGCCGTGTCCCGGCGGCGACGATACGGCAGCGCCGCCAGGAGCAGACCGAGGGCCGTGAGTGCGATCGAGAGGCCGGCCACCCACGGCGCCACCAGCACTCCGGGGGTGGTGCCTGCCACCAGCGGCACGTCGGCCACGAGGACCTCCTGCGTGCGCGGCGCGGCACTCGCGACCACCGAGCCGTCCGGCGCGATCACCCCGGACACACCGTTGGTGGCGGCCACCACCACGGTGCGTCCGGTCTCGATGGCTCGCAGCCGCGTGATCGCGAACTGCTGGTCGATCTGGACGGTCTCGATGAAGGTCGCGTTGCTCGTCTGCACGGCCAGCATCTCGGCGCCGTTGCGCACCTGTGCGTAGATGCCGTCGTCGTAGGCGATGTCGAAGCAGATCGCATCGCCGACGGCGGTCCCGGCGACCTGGAGCGGGGTGTCGCGGGTGCCCTGCAGCATGTCCCGGGGGATCATCGCCAGCCGGCCGAACTGTCCGGTGAAGAAGTCCCGGAACGGGATGTACTCCCCGAAGGGCACCGGGTGCCACTTGGTGTAGCGCTCCCCCGGCCCGGTCACGGGGTCCCACACGATGCCCTGGTTGCGGACGTGGTGCTCGCCGGCGTCGACCATGGCCCCGACCACGACCGGCACGCCGATCGCGTCGACGGCGGACTCGATGCCGGCGTTGACCGTCGGGTCGGCGAACGGGTCGGTGACCGTCGAGTTCTCCGGCCACAGCACGAAGTCCGGCCGGGGCGCCGTGCCGGCGCGTACCTCCTCCGCGAGCTCGACGGTCGCCGCCACGTGGTTCTGGGTGACGCCGAGGGGGTCGTAGAGGATGTCGTTGCCGGGGCCGGGGACGTCGCCCTGCACCGCCGCGACGGTCGCGCTGGCCTCCGCGTCCAGCTCGTACGGCGCGACCGCCGGTACGAGCGCCAGCGCGAGCAGGGCCGTCAGTGCTCCCACGGGGGCGACGAGGCTCCGGTCGCGGGCCCGGGCGAGCGCGAGCAGCAGGGCCGCGAGCAGCGTGCCCAGCAGGGCCAGGACGAGGCTGACACCGACCATGCCGACGTACGCGAGCGCCGGGGCGAGCGGAGTGTCGGCGGTCGCGAAGGCGAGCCGGCCCCACGGCATGCCGCTGAAGGGCCAGCCGCTGCGCCACACCTCCATGGTGACCCACGCGGCGGCCAGCCACAGGGGCCAGGCAGGCAGCCGGTGGAGGTACGCGGCCGCCGCGCCGAGCAGCCCGTAGAACAACGCCTCGATGCCGGCGAGCGCGAGCCAGGCATCGGTCCCCACGGCCGTCATCCAGTGGATGTGCGGGAAGTAGAACGCGGCTCCGAAGGCGAGGCCGACCACGAAGCCGGAGCGGCCGCGGAGGCCGCGGGTGGCGAGGGCGAAGCCCGCCACCGCCGGCGGCACGAGCGCGGCTGCGGCGACGGGTTCGAAGGCCAGCGCCAGTGCGACGCCGGCCAGCACGGCGACGAGGCTCCGCATCAGCACGACACGACGGTATCCGGCCCGCGGTGGAGCCCACGCCGGAAGGACCCCGAAACCCTTCGGGCCATCCCACAGTCGACCGGCTGCCGGCGGCGGGAAGTTGTCTAGGGGGTCCGGGGTCCTTCCGTGTCCGCCCTCGTGCACCGGACCGACCTCCGCGAACAAGGTCGGAGCAGCATTGGGCACCACACCCCCCGACCCGGTCACTCGGACGTCGGTCCGCGCGTCACGATGTGCGTGGGCGGACGGCACAGACTCACCGCCGGCGGGCGGCTGTGTCAACACGGCGCTGACCTGCGAGGACGCGCGAAACCGCAGGTCAGAGCGGTGCTTATCCACCTCAATTGACTGCGGATTTCTTCTCGCTGCGGCGTGTCGCGCGCCGTTCCGCAGCCCAGTGGTCTAGGGCTGTCCGGACCGGTGGGCGACACCCAGCAGCCGGAGCGCCATCGCGACGTACTGCTCCGCGAGCTCGTCCAGGGACAGGGCGCCCGCGGGGTCGTACCAGCGCGCCACCCCGCTGCACATCTCGAGCAGGGCCCGGCGGAGGACGGCGACGGAGCCGAGGTCGTCCCGCTCCCCCGCGACGGCCTCGTCGATCGCCTGGTGCCACAGGGACTCGTAGCGGTCGCGGAGGGCGACGACCTGGTCCCGGGCCGGTCCGGCCAACGCGGCGAGCTCCCCGTCGACCACGCGGGTCTCCCGGGGCCGCTCGGCGTGGCTGACGACGTGGGCGCGCACCAAGGCGCTCACCCGCGCGACGGGGTCCCCGTGGGCCTCGGTGGCGCGCTCGGCGTCGGTGACCAGGCGCTCGAGGCACTCCCGCATCAGCGCGGCGAGCAGGTCCTCCTTGGTGCCCATGTAGTGGTAGAGCGACGCCGAGGAGAGACCGGCCCGCTCGGCCAGGAGCCGGATCCCCACGCCGTGGAAGCCGCGCTCGGAGAAGAGGTCGAGCGCCGCCTCGCGCACCCGCGCCGCCGTTGCCGACACGCCCACCACCTCCGCGCCACCTCCTGGATGCTCTTGCACCGCCGTCCACCACGGCCTACCGTCAGCGTAGTCGATCGATCGATCGATTGACAGAGCCTCGCGGAGGAGTGGGACCCAGTGGTGGTCGACTACAGGTACGACGGGCGCGTCGCCCGGATCGCGCTCGACCGGCCAGAGCGGCTGAACGCCGTGACGGCCGAGCTCACCGACGGGCTCGTGTCGGCCCTGCGCCGCGCGCTCGCCGACGGGGCGCGTGCGGTGGTGCTCAGCGGCCGCGGTCGCGCCTTCTGCGCGGGGCACGACCTGAAGGAGGAGCCGCCGGCCGAGACCGTGCTGCAGACCAGGGCCCGGCTGGAGGCGATCCAGGACGTCACCCGTCTGGTCCGGGAGCTCCCCGCGCCCGTGGTCGCCGCGGTGCACGGCTACGCGCTGGGTGCCGGGTGCGAGTTCGCCCTGGCCTGCGACGTCGTCGTCGCGGCCGAGGACGCCGTCTTCGGCTTCCCCGAGGTGGGCGTCGGGCTGTCGGTCACGGGCGGCATCTCCCGGCTCCTCCCCCACCTCGTCGGCTGGGCGCGAGCCAAGGAGCTGCTGCTGCTGGGCGAGCGGATCAGCGGCGCGGAGGCCGCGCGGATCGGCATGGTGGCCCGCGCGGTCCCCGCCGGGGAGCACGAGCGGGTCGCGCTGGAGCTGGCGAGCACGATGGCGGACCGTCCCCCGCTTGCCCTCAGCCTCGCCAAGCAGGTCCTCGACCAGGGCCTCGACGCGACGTTCGGGGAGGCGCTGGCGCGCGAGGTCGACCACGCGGTGCTCACCTCCCTCTCCGGTGAGGGCGAGGCGCCGCGGGAGGCGTTCACCCGTGGCTGAGCCGGTCCCCCCTCCCTTCCCCGACCTGGTCTCGGCGCTGGAGCACGCGGCGGCGGCGTGGCCGACGCGACCCGCGTGGACCTTCGAGGCCGCCGACGGCGCCACCACCCGGCTGACCTTCGCGGACGTCTCGCGCACCACCGCGGCCTACGCCCAGGCCCTCCGTGAGCGCGGTGTCGGCGCCGGTGACCGCGTGGCCGTGATGGTCGGCAACGAGCCGGCGTTCCCGCTCCTCTGGCTGGCGCTCATGCGTCTCGGCGCCGCGATCGTGCCGCTCAACGTGCGGTACCGGTCGGTCGACGCCCAGCACCTCGTCGACGACGCGGGCGTCCGGATGGCCGTCACCACGCCGGAGCACCGCGGCGTCCTCGACGGCCTCGAGCGCCCGCCGTCGGTCGTGCTGGTGGCGGACCTCGCGCCGTCCGGGGCCTTCGAGCAGGCGCCGGTCGAGCCGGCGGCCGTCGTGAACGTGCAGTACACCTCCGGCACGACCGGGCGCCCCAAGGGCTGCCTGCTCACCCACACCTACTGGACGACGCTCGGCGGCTCGATGCTGAGCGAGTTCCCCCACCTGACCCGGGACGACGTGCTGCTGACCGCCCAGCCGTTCCACTACGTCGACCCGCAGTGGAACGTCGCCGCCGCCCTCCTGGCCGGCGCGCACCTGGTGGTGCTCGACGGCTTCCACCCCTCGACCTTCTGGAGCCGGGTCCGCGCCCACGGCGTGACGTACTTCTACTGCCTCGCGTCCATGCCGGCCCTGCTGCTCAAGATGCCGGCCGACCCGGGCGACCGCGACCACCGCGTCCGTGCCGTTCAGTGCTCGGCCATCCCGCCGTCGCTCCACCGGGAGCTGGAGGACCGCTGGGGCGTCGGCTGGTACGAGGCGTTCGGCATGACCGAGACGGGAGCCGACATCCGGGTGGGCGCGGAGGAGCACGACGAGCTGGTCGGCACCGGCTGCCTGGGCCGCCCGGCGGCCCACCGCGAGGCGACGGTGGTCGACGGCGAGCTGTGGCTGCGCGGGCCCGGCATGATGGAGGGCTACCTCGGCCACCCGAGCCCGTTCCGCGACGGCTGGTTCCCCACCGGCGACCTCGCCCGCCTCGACGAGCACGGCCGGGTCTTCCTCCAAGGGCGCCTGAAGGACATGATCCGCCGCAGCGGCGAGAACATCGCCGCGCACGAGGTGGAGGAGGTACTCATGGCCCACCCCGAGGTGCGGCTCGCCGCAGTGGTCGGCGTGCCCGACGAGCTCCGCGGCGAGGAGGTCAAGGCGTACGTCGTCGCGCCCGGCCTGGCCGTCGACCGGGTGCCCGAGGTGCTGGGCGCCTGGTGCGCCGAGCGCCTGGCGCGCTTCAAGGTCCCGTCGGTCTGGGTGGTGCGCGAGGACCTGCCGCTCACCGCCTCCCACCGCGTGGCCAAGTCCCAGCTGGAGCCGGCGCCGGCGGGTGAGCCCTCGTGAGCGCGCTGCGGGCGGACCTGCTGCTCACCAACGCCCGCGTGCGGACGCTCGGCGGCCCGGACCATGAGCTGGTGGCGTCGTCGGTGGCGATCCTCGGCGGCCGCGTGGTCGCTCTCGACGACGTGCCGGCGCACCGGGTGCTGGACCTCGATGGCGCCGTCGTCGTCCCGGGGTTCCACGACGCCCACAACCACATGGCCTGGTACGGGTTGTCGCTGACCGAGGTGGACCTGCGGCTGGCCAGGCTGGAGGCGGTCTACGACGCCGTGGCCGAGCGCGCCGCCGGGCTCGGCCCCGACGAGTGGGTCGTGGGCGCGGGCTACGACGAGAACAAGCTCGGCGGCCACCCCGACCGGGACGCGCTGGACCGCGCTGCCGGCGGCCGGCGGGTGTGGCTCAAGCACACCTCCGGGCACATGTGCGTCGTCTCCTCGGCGGTCTTGGCCGACCTCGGGCTCGCCGAGCACCCCGTCGAGGTCGACGGCGGCCGCGTGGTCACCGATGCCGCCGGGCGCCCCACCGGCCTGCTGCAGGAGCAGGCGCAGGCGCTCCTGTCCGACCTGGTCCTCCCCTACCCCCTCGCCACCCTGGTCGACGCCATCGAGCGGGCCGGCCGGGCCTACCTCGGCCAGGGGCTCACCAGCGTCGTCGAGGCCGGCGTCGGCGGCGGCTGGATCGGCAAGAGCCCGGTCGAGGTGGCGGCCTACCAGCAGGCGCGGGAGGAGGGCCGCCTCCCTGTCCGGGTCGAGCTGATGGTCGCCGCCGACGTGCTGCACCCCGTGGCGGCGCACGCCTCCGACGGCCTGCCGTTGGGAATCGACCTCGGCATCCGCACCGGCCTCGGCGACGACCGGCTGCGGCTGGGGCCCGTGAAGGTCTTCTCCGACGGGTCCCTCATCGGCCACACCTGCGCGCTCACCGACGACTTCGCCGACACCCCTGGCGCGCGCGGCTACCTGCAGGGCGACGCGGGGGCGCTCCGCAGCCGCATCGTCGACGCCCACCGCGGGGGCTGGCGGGTGGCGGCCCACGCGATCGGGGACGCGGCCATCGACCTGGTCCTCGACGCCTACGAGGAGGCGCAGCGGCGCTGGCCGCGGCCCGACGTACGGCACCGGGTCGAGCACTTCGGCGTCGCCCGGCCCGACCAGGTCGCGCGTGCGGCCGACCTGGGTGTCGTCCCGGTCCCGCAGGGCCGCTTCATCGGTGAGATCGGCGAGGGCATGCTCCGCGCGCTCGGCCCGGAGCGGGCGGGATGGGCCTACCGCGGACGGTCGCTGCTGGACGCCGGCATCATCGTTCCTGGCAGCTCGGACCGCCCCGTCGTCGACGGGCGGCCGCTGCTGGGCATGCACGACCTGGTGAACCGCACCACCGAGGGTGGCCGGCCGTTCGCTCAGGAGGAGGCGCTCACCGGCCTCGAGGCCCTCGTGGCCTGGACGACCGGCTCGGCCTACGCCTCGCACCAGGAGCGCGAGCGCGGTGCGGTGCTGCCCGGCCGGCTCGCGGACCTCGCGGTCCTCTCCGAGGATCCCGCGACCGTCGACCCGGCCCGGATCAAGGAGATCGAGGTGCTCCGGACCGTGCTCGGCGGAGAGCTGGTGCACGGATGACCCTCGTCGAGATGGCCGACCTCGCCCCGGCGGACCGTGACCGGCTCCAGGAGATCTACGAGGCGTCGTTCCCCGAGGAGCTCACCGCGCCGTTCGAGGACCTCCTGGCCGACCGGCTGCTCGCCTACGTCGACGCCGAGGGCCCGGCCGGCCTCGCGCTGGTGCGCGACCTCGGGCCGACCACGTGGACGTTCCTCCGGTACTACGCCGTGGGACGTCGGGGACGCGGGACGGGATCGGCCATGTGGGCGCACCTCACCGCGCTGCTGGCCCAAGAGGGGCGCACCCGCCTGGTCTGGGACGTCGAGGATCCCGCCGAGGAGGGGCTGTCCGCAGCACTGGTCGAGGAGCACCGCCGCCGGATCGCCTTCTACGAGCGGCTGGGCGGGCGGTTGCTGCCCGTCCGCGAGTACCTCCCTCCGCACGACGACGGGCACACCCCCCGGCTGCTGCTCATGGACACGCTGCTGGGTGACGGTGACGGGGCGGGCCTGCGGGAGGTCGTCGAGGGTGTCTACCGCTGGCGCTACGGCCTGGGGCCCGACGACCCGGTGGTCCACCGGACGCTCCGCGCGTCGAACCTGTACTGACGAGAAATACTGCGGCATGGGGTGTTGCGGACCACAGATCGTCCGTTAGCCTCGGGTCATGAGCATCGAGACGTCGATCGGCCTGGAGACCGGCCAGCCGTACCCGTACCGTCGGGTCGAGCTGGTCGAGCCCGACTGGACGCGCTTCCCCGGGTGGCGGGACGTCACCCGCGCGGAGTGGGAGTCGGTGCAGTGGCAGCGGGCGCACTGCGTCAAGAACCTCAAGCAGCTGCGCGAGCTCCTGGGCGACCTGGTCGACGAGCGGTTCTACGCCGACCTCGAGAAGGACCAGCGCGAGCGCGCGACGATGTCGATGCTCGTGCCGCCGCAGATGATGAACACGATGGTCCCGCACGTCGTCCCGAGCGGGCCTGGGTCGCTGACCGACGCCTTCTACGGCGACCCGGTGCGCCACTACATGGTCCCCGTCTTCTCCGACCGTCGCACCGACTGGCCCTCGCACCCCTACGCCAGCCGCGACTCGCTGCACGAGCACGACATGTGGGTGGCCGAGGGCCTGACCCACCGCTACCCGACCAAGGTCCTCGCCGAGCTGCTCCCGACGTGTCCGCAGTACTGCGGCCACTGCACGCGCATGGACCTGGTCGGCAACTCCACGCCGGCGGTCGACAAGCTCAAGTTCCTCGCCAAGCCGAACGACCGGCTCGAGGCGATGGTCGACTACCTGCGCCGCACCCCGACCGTGCGCGACGTGGTCGTCTCCGGCGGCGACGTGGCCAACATGCCGTGGCCCCGGCTCGAGGCGTTCCTCCTCGCGGTCCTCGAGGTGGAGAACATCCGCGACATCCGGCTGGCCACCAAGGCGCTGGTCGGGCTCCCCCAGCACTGGCTGCAGGACGACGTCCGCGCCGGCGTGGAGCGTGTCGCCGGGCTGGCGCGCAGCCGCGGTGTCTCGCTGGCGATCCACACCCACGCCAACCACGCGAGCTCGGTGACCCCGCTGGTGGCCGACGCGGCGCGCGCGATGCTCGACGCCGGGGTGCGCGACGTACGCAACCAGGGCGTCCTGCTCGACGGCGTCAACGCCGACCCGCACGCGCTGCTGGACCTGTGCTTCCGGCTGCTCGACGGGGCGGGGATCATGCCCTACTACTTCTACATGTGCGACATGATCCCGTTCTCGGAGCACTGGCGGGTCTCCGTCGCGGACGCCCAGCGGCTCCAGACGGCGATCATGGGCTACCTGCCGGGCTTCGCGACGCCGCGGATCGTGTGCGACGTGCCGTTCGTCGGCAAGCGCTGGGTGCACCAGCTGGCGTCGTACGACACCGAGAAGGGTGTGTCGTACTGGACCAAGAACTACCGCACCTCCATCGAGGCCGACGACGCCGAGGCGCTGACCCGCACCTTCGAGTACTACGACCCGATCCACACGCTGCCCGAGGCCGGCCAGCGGTGGTGGGCCTCGCGGGCCCGGCTCGACGCTCAGGTCTCGCTGTCGCTCTGAACGTCGGTGAGCGGGCGGTTCTCGTAGAAGGTGTTCAGGACGATGGTGGTCCGGGTCGCGACGTTCGCCGCGGCCCGGATCCGCGCCAGCAGGCCCTCGAGCGCCGCGGGCGTCTGGGTGCGGACCTTGAGGATGTAGGACTCCTCCCCCGCCACCGACCAGCACGACTCGATCTCGCCGATCGAGCGGAGCCGTTCCGGTGAGTCGTCGGGCTGCGAGGGGTCGATCGGCCGGATCGAGATGAATGCCGTGAGCGGCAGGCCGACCTGCTCGTGGTCGATCGTGGCGCCGTAGCCCTGGATCAGGCCGCGCTGCTCCAGCCGCTTCACTCGCTGGTGCACCGCGGAGGTCGACAGCCCGGTGGCCTTGCCCAGGTCGGTGTAGGACATCCGTCCGTCGGCCGCCAGCAGCTCCAGGATGTGTCGGTCGGTGGCCTCGACGTCGGGCGCGTTCACGCGGGCAGCCTAGGCGACGACCGGCCGGATCGACCGTCCGGTGGGTACGGTCGGGTCATGGCCGAGACCTCGCCGACGCAGCGCCTCGTCACCGCCGACTGGCTCCACGAGCACCGGGACGACCCGAACCTGCGGGTGCTGGACGCCACGGTGCACCTCACCTTCGACGAGGCGGGGGCGCACCTGGAGTCCGGACGCGAGTCCTACGAGCGGGCGCACGTGCCCGGCGCCGCCTTCGTGGACCAGATGAGCGAGCTGAGCGACCCCGACGGTGAGGCGCCCTTCGCCGTGGTCGACTCCGCGTCGTTCGCGGCGGCGATGGGCGCCGCCGGCGTGGGCGACGAGCACCACGTCGTCGTCTACGACTCGGTCAACGGCATCTGGGCCACCCGGCTGTGGTGGCACCTCGGGCTCGAGGGGTTCGAGCGCGTCTCGGTGCTCGACGGAGGCTTGGCCGCCTGGACGGCGGCCGGGTTCGACACGGCCACCGGCGCCGAGACGTACCCGCCGGCGACCTTCACCGCCCGGCGACGCAACGACCGGATCCGCTCCACCGCCGAGGTCCGAGCCGCGGTCGAGGACCCGGACGTGGTGCTGGTCAACGCGCTGGGGCGAGCGGACTTCGAGAACGGGCGCATCCCGGGCAGCGTCAACGTCCCGTTCGAGGAGCTGGTCGGGCCGGATGGCCGCCTGCGGCCGCTCGAGGAGCTGCGCGAGCTGTTCGAGTCGGCCGGCGCCCTCGACCCGGGCCGCCGGCCGGTCACCTACTGCGGTGGCGGGATCGCCGCGACCGCCGCGGCCTTCGCGCTGGTGCGGCTCGGTCGCGAGGACGTGGCCGTCTACGACGGCTCGATGAACGCCTGGACGGCCGACCCGTCCCGTCCGCTCGAGCGCTGAGCAGGCCGCAGGTCTGACAGGATGCGGCCGTGACCACCCCGCCCGGCCGCCTCATGCTCCTCGACACCGCCTCGCTGTACTTCCGGGCGTTCTTCGGCGTCCCCGAGATCAAGGGCCCCGACGGCACGCCCGTCAACGCGGTGCGCGGGCTGCTGGACTTCATCAGCCGGCTCGTCGACGACTACCGCCCGTCCGACCTCGTCTGCTGCTGGGACAACGACTGGCGTCCGCAGTGGCGGGTCGACCTGCTGCCGTCGTACAAGGCGCACCGCGTGGTCGAGGAGGTGCCTGGGTCCCCCGACGTCGAGGAGGTGCCCGACCCGCTCGAGGTGCAGGTGCCGATCATCCGCGACGTGCTCGATGCCTTCGGCATCCGCGTCGTGGGGGCCGACGGGTACGAGGCCGACGACGTGATCGGCACGCTGGCCACCGACGCGGGGCAGCCGGTCGACGTCGTGACCGGTGACCGCGACCTCTTCCAACTCGTCGACGACGACGCCGACGTGCGCGTCCTCTACATCGCGCGCGGTGTCGGCAGGCACGAGCGGGTGACCAACGACTGGGTGCGGGAGAAGTACGGCATCGACGCCCGCCAGTACGCCGACTTCGCCACCCTGCGGGGCGACGCCTCCGACGGCCTGCCCGGTGTCGCCGGGATCGGGGAGAAGACCGCCGCGACCCTGCTGGGGCGCTTCGGCGACATGGCCGGCATCCGCGCCGCTGCCGAGGACCCCTCCTCCGACATGGGGCCGGGCCCCCGGGGGAAGGTGAAGGCGGCGGCCGACTACCTGGAGGTCGCGCCGAAGGTCGTCGCGGTGGCACGCGACCTCGACCTCGACCGGAGCGGCACCGCACTTCCTGCCGAGCCGCGCGACCTGCCCCGCGTCGCCGACCTGGCTCAGCGGTGGGGCCTCGAGAGCCCCGTGGAGCGGCTCACCAAGGTGCTCACGAAGGTGCTCACCGCCTGATCCGTACCGTGGACCGCATGACTCGGATCGCCATCGTCGGAGGCCACGGCCAGGTCGCGCAGCACCTCATCACCACCCTCGTGGGGCGGGGGCACACCCCGGTCGCGCTGGTCCGCAAGGAGGAGCAGCGCGGCGCCCTGGAGGAGAAGGGTGCGGAGGTGCGGATGCTCGACATCGAGGCGCAGGACGCCGACGCCTTCGCCCAGGCGTTCGAGGGGTGTGGCGCCGTGGTCTTCGCCGCGGGCGGCGGCCCCGACGGCAAGATCGAGCGCAAGCGGACCGTGGACCTCGAGGGCTCGCTGAAGTCGATCGAGGGAGCGCGTCGGGCCGGCGTCCAGCGGTTCCTCCAGGTCTCCGCCATCGGTGTCGACCAGCCGCTCCCCGACGACACGGCCGCGGTGTGGCGGGCCTACGTCGAGGCCAAGCGTGACGCCGACGCGGCCCTGCGCGACAGCGGGCTGGCCTGGACGATCATCCGGCCCGGCGCGCTGGTCGACGACGCCGGCACGGGGCTCGTCACGATCGGCGAGACGGTCGAGCGCGGTGAGGTCACCCGCTCCGACGTCGCCGCCGTGCTCGCGGTGTGCCTCGACGACGAGCGCACCGTGGGCCGGCAGTGGGAGGTCGTCGGCGGGGAGACCCCCATCCCCGACGCCGTCGCCGCGCTCGTCTGAGCGCGGACCCCGGGTCAGTCCTCGGCGAGGCCGGAGTACGCCACCACGCCGCGCTTGAGGCGCTTGACGACCTCGCGGGCCGTCGACCGCAGCGGGGTGTCGCCGGCCGCATCGGCGACCTGCCCGGCGAGGTCGAGCAGCTGCTTCATCCAGCGGACGAAGTCGCCGGCCGACAGCTCGGAGGCGCCGAGCACGTCGTCGAGCTCGTCGCCCTCGGCCCAGCGGTAGGCCAGCCAGGCGAAGCCGAGGTCGGGCTGCCGGAGGAAGTCGAGCCGGTGCTCCTTCTCCAGCCGGTCCAGGTCCCCCCAGAGCCGCACCATCTCGCCGATGACGTCGCGCACGCGGCCGCCGGGCAGCCGCGGTGAGGACGCGTCGTCGGGCCGCCGGGCCTCGAAGACCAGGACCGAGAGCACCGCGGCCAGCTCCGAGGCGCCGAGGTCGTCCCAGACCCCGTGCCGGATGCACTCCGCGGCGACCAGGTCGAGCTCGGAGTAGAGCCGCATCAGGTGCCGGCCACGAGCGGTGATCTCCTCGCCGTCGAGGTAGTCCAGCGCGGCGAGGACGTCGCACACCCGGTCGAACTGGCGGGCCACGGTGTTGGTCCGCTGCTCGACGCGCCGCTGCAGGGTGCGGGCGTCGCGCTCGAGCTTGAAGTAGCGCTCGGCCCACCGGCTGTGGTCCTCGCGGTCCGGGCAGCCGTGGCACGGGTGCGCCTTGAGCTGTCGGCGCAGCTCGGCGACCTCCGGGTCGACGCCGCTCTCGGACGGCGAGTGCCGACCCCGACGGACCGGCGGCGGGGTGAGGTCGTGGGTCCGGGCGCGCAGCGCCGAGGCGAGGTCGCGGCGCATCTGCGGGTTCCGCCCGTTGAAGCTGCGGGGGACGCGGATGCGGGTCAGCGCCTCCACGGGCGTCGGGAAGTCGATCATCCCGAGCCGCCGGGCCTGCCGGTCCTGGGTCACCACGGACGGGCGCGGGTTGTCCTCGCTCCAGCCCGGGTCGACGACGACGGCGTACCCCGCGAACTTGCCGGCCGGCACGTCGATGACGTCCCCGATCTTCAACCGCGCCAGGGAGGCGAGGACCTCCTCGCGACGGTCCTGGCGCCGGGAGCGGCTCGCCTCCTTCTCCACGTCGGAGATCCGGCGGCGCAGCGCGGCGTACTCCATGAAGTCGCCCAGGTGGCAGCTGGCCGCCTCGCGGTAGCCCTCCAGCGCGTCCTCGCTCTTGCGCAGCTGGCGGGCCAGCCCGACGACGGCCTTGTCGGCCTGGAACTGCGCGAAGGACTGCTCGAGCAGCTCGCGTGAGCGGGCCCGGCCGAACTGGTGGACCAGGTTGACCGCCATGTTGTACGACGGGCGGAACGACGAGCGCAGCGGGTAGGTCCGGGTGGAGGCCAGGCCGGCCAGCTCGCGCGGGTTCATCCCCGGCTGCCACAGCACCACCCCGTGGCCCTCGACGTCCAGGCCGCGACGCCCGGCACGCCCGGTCAGCTGCGTGTACTCCCCCGGCGTGATGTCGGCATGGGTCTCGCCGTTCCACTTGGTGAGCTTCTCGATGACGACCGTGCGGGCCGGCATGTTGATGCCCAACGCCAGGGTCTCGGTCGCGAAGACCACCTTGCACAGGCCCCGGACGAAGAGCTCCTCGACGCACTGCTTGAACGCCGGCAGCATCCCCGCGTGGTGCGCGGCGACGCCGCGGGTCAGCCCCTCGAGGAAGTCGTGGTAGCCGAGGACGTGGAGGTCCTCCTTGGCCAGGTGGCGGGTCGCGTCCTCCACGTAGTCGTGGATGGCGTCGCGCTCCTCCGGCGTGGTCAGGCGCACGCCGGCGTTGAGGCACTGCGTGACGGCGGCGTCGCAGCCCACCCGGCTGAAGATGAAGACGATGGCCGGCAGCAGCCGCTCCCGCTCGAGCCGGTCGATGACGTCGGACCGGCTCGGGATCCACACCCGGCGGCCGTTGCCGACCTGCCGGGCGCCACGGGCACCCGACCCCCGCGAGGACCGCCGGTCCTTGATCCGGGAGGCGGCCCAGTCGTCACGAGCGACCTTCATCAGCTCGTCGTTGACCGGCGCCCCCTCCTTCACGAAGCCGGCCGCCGCGTCGACGTCGGAGGAGGCGAAGAGGTCGAGCAGCCGTCGGCCGACCATCACGTGCTGGTAGAGCGGCACCGGCCGCTTCTCCTCGACGACGGTGGCGGTGTCGCCGCGGACCGTCTCGAGCCACTCGCCGAACTCCTCGGCGTTGGACACGGTGGCGGACAGCGAGACCAGCGAGACCGACTCCGGCAGGTGGATGATCACCTCCTCCCACACCGCGCCACGGGAGCGGTCGGCGAGGTAGTGCACCTCGTCCATGACCACGAACCCCAGGCCGATGAGGGTCCGCGACCCGGCGTACAGCATGTTGCGGAGCACCTCGGTGGTCATCACGACGATCGGTGCCTCGCCGTTGACGACGTTGTCGCCGGTGAGCAGGCCGACCTGCTCGGGGCCGTACCGGCGCACCAGGTCGTGGAACTTCTGGTTCGACAGCGCCTTGATCGGCGTCGTGTAGAACGCCTTGCGCCCCGTGGCGAGCGCGAGGTGGATCGCGAACTCGCCGACGATGGTCTTGCCGGAGCCGGTCGGTGCCGCGACGAGCACGCCCCGGCCCTCCTCGATGTGCTCGCAGGCGCGCACCTGGAAGTCGTCGAGGGGGAAGTCGTGGAGCGAGCGGAAGTCCCTCAGCACCGGGTGCTGGCGGGAGGCGCGGTACGACGCGTACCGCTCGGCCGGGCTGAGCTCGACGGTCTCGGGATCCTCCGCGCTGCTCATGCGTACACGGTAAGCGCGGCGGGTGCGGCCTCGACCGTGAGGGGCAGCGGGCCGAAGCGCTCGCCGTCGGCGTAGGTCACGATCCCCGCTGCCGCGACGGTCACCTTCCGGACGCGGTGGTGCTCGTACTCGGGCAGTCCCGTGTGGGTCCCGGCGAAGAGCCGGGGATAGGCCTGGACCAGCCGGGTCCGGCTCAGCGGCTTGATGATCACGACGTCCAGCATGCCGTCGTCGAGCAAGGCGCCCTCGGTGATGCGCAGGCCACCGCCGAACGAGGGGCCGTTGCCGACCGCGACCAGCACGGCGTCGGTGCGGAGGACGCGCCCGTCGAGGTCCAGGGTGTACGGCCGTGAGGCCAGCACCCGCAGCTCCGCGAGCGTGGCGAGGTTGTAGCGCATCTGCCCGCGCGGCCAGGTCATCGCGTTGGCGCGCTCGTTGACCACCGCGTCGAAGCCGGCCGCCAGGACGGTGAGGAAGTACCGCGATCCCGACCGGGCGAGGTCGCACGTCCGGGTCCGCCCGGCGAGCACCCGGTCCGCGGCGGCGGCGGGGTCGTGCCGCGGGAGGCCGAGGGTGCGGGCGACGTCGTTCCCCGTGCCGACGGGCACCACGCCGAGGGGGACGCCCGTCCGGGCCACGGCCTGGACGGCCAGGTAGGCCATGCCGTCTCCCCCGCACACGACCAGGGCCTGCACACCGTCGGCGACGGCCGACCGGGCCAGGTCGAGCGCCTCGTCGGCGTCCCGGCCCACCAGGTCGCGCACGGTGAGCCCGGCGTCGCGGAACCGGCCGAGCGCGATGTCACGCGCCCGGGCACCGCGCCCCCGGCCGGCCGTCGGGTTGGTCAGGAGTGCGATCTCGCGCGAGCTGCCGGCCACGGACGGAACCTACTGCCGCATCCCTCGGCCGAGGCGGAGGCGGGCGGCGAAGCGGGTGGGGTCGGCGCCGACGGAGCGGGCCAGCCGCTCCAGGGCGTCGAGCACGCAGTCCGCGGTGAAGGCGGTGCCCGGCACAGCGAGCGTCAGGCGGTCCTCCCGCCGGACCAGGTCGACCTGTCCGTGGCGCCAGGCCTGGTGCGCGCGTCGCCGGGCGAGCTCGTCGGCGACGGGTGCGGGCCAGGCCTGGTCGACGGCCAGCAGGTCGCACGCCACGGTCCCGCCGGCGGAGCCCTCCAGCGCGCCGCGGACCAGGTGACCGGCACGGACCCCGGTCTCGGGGGTCCAGGTCACGTCCGACTCCCCCAACCACTCGGGCAGCTCGAAGGGGTCCTGCGGCTCCAACGGCTGCGCGGTCACAGGGGCGAGAGGGCGTCGTCGTCCCACTGGTCGGTGCTGTGCTCCCCGCGGCCGCGGCTGCGGTCGACGAGCCGGGCGATCACCTCGGCGACCAGGAAGAGCCCGAGCATCGGCAGGGCGAGCATGAGCATCGAGAAGGGGTCGGTGGACGGCGTGGCGACCGCCGCGAAGAGGAAGGTGCCGATGACGATCCAAGGGCGGTACCGGCCCAGCGCCTTGCCGCTCACGACGCCCGCGAGGTTGAGCATCACGACGAAGAGCGGGATCTCCACGGCGATGCCGAAGACCAGCAGCATCCGGGTGATGAAGGAGAAGAAGGTCCCGAACTCCACGAGGTTCGTGACGTCGACCGGGGTGAAGCCGATCAGCACCTCGAGGCCCTTGGGCAGCACCCAGTAGCCGAGCGCCACGCCGGCGATGAAGAGCGGCCCGGCGACCGCGGCGAAGACCCGCGTCCAGCGCTTCTCGTGCTGGTGCAGCCCAGGGACGATGAAGCCCCAGATCTGGAAGAGCCAGTACGGGCTGGAGGCCACGACGGCCGCGACGCCGCACAGCTTCAGCTGCAGCAGGAGCGGCTGCGTGACGCCGCCGAGCACCAGCTCGCTCGGCACCGAGCCGTCCAGGCGCAGGACGGCGTCGTCGTAGGGCCGCCGGATCAGCTCGAGCAGCTGCTCGTAGAAGAACAGGGCCACGCCGAACGCGAGCACCAACGCGATGGCGGATCGCAGCAGGCGCGCCCGCAGCTCACGGAGGTGGTCGGACAGCGCCATCCTGCCGTCCGCACCCACCGGGTGGTGCGGGCGGCCGCGGAAGACGTCGAGGACCCCGGAGATGGACAACCGGGACCTGCCCGTCAGGCGGTGTCGCCGCGGCGCTGGCGCTCGGTCTCGGCGTCCAGCTGGGCCTGCTGCCGGGCCTCGATCTCCCGCTGCTCGACGGTCTTGCCGCCCTCGCCCTCGTCGTCGTCGTCATCCATCAGGCCCTTGGTCTCGGCCTTGAAGATGCGCAGCGCCCGGCCGCTGCCGCGAGCCAGCTCGGGAAGCTTGGAGGCACCGAAGAGCAGCACCAGCACGGCCAGGATGATGAGCAGCTCGGTGGTGCCGAGTCCTGCGACGAGCGGAAGCATGGGGGTCCTCACGTGACGGGGGCGGTCTGCACCATCGTACGCCTGATCAGCCGTAGAGGCTGAGCGCCGCCTGGGCGGCTTCGGCGAACGACTCGGTGAACTCTCGGGGGCGCACCACCTCGGCCTCGGGCGCGAGGCGGAGCAGCAGGCGCAGCAGCCACCGCTCGTCGGCGACGACGAGGTCGACCTCGAGGTCGCCACCCGCGCGAGGCCTGACCGCCTCGACCGGGTAGTACTCGGTGACCCAGCGTGCCGCAGGTGACAGGCGCAGCGTCACGCGCCGCGTGTCCTCGGACTGGTGGAAGAGGCCCTCGCCCAGGTCGCGCGGTGGCACCGGCTCGGACTCCATGGGCAGGTCGAGGACCTCGGCCGTGTCGATCCGGTCCAGCCGGAACAGCCGCGGCGCCTCCGCGCCGTGGTCCCAGGCGTCGAGGTAGGAGTGGCCGTGGTGCGCCACGACGCCGCGAGGGTCGACGACGCGGTCGGACTTCTCGTCGCGCGAGGGCACCCAGTAGGTCATCCGCACCTGCCGTCGCTGGTCGGCGGCCGACTGCAGCCGGGCGGCCAGCCGCGACAGGCGGACGTCGGCGGTGTCCTCCCCGGGGTCCACCTGGGGGTTGGCCTCGGCTGCGGCCGCCTCCAGCTTGGCGAGGGCGCGGTCGACGATCCCGCGGGTGTCGTCCTCGGCGCCGCTGCGCAGCGCACGGAGCGCGACGATGATGGCCGTCGCCTCGGTCGGCGTCAGCCGCAGCGGGCGGGTGAGGTAGTCGGCGTTCGAGACCCGGATGACGCCGTCGGCCTCCGGACCCTCGAGCGCGTCGAGGTCGACGTCGATGAGGTCGTCGGGGTAGCCGCCCGGGAGCCCCACCATCAGCAGCACCTTGAGGTCCTTGACCAGCTGGTCGGGTCGGACGCCGAGCGCCCGGGCGGCCTCGTCGACCCGGACCTGCCCGCGGGCGTGGAGGTAGGGCACGAGCGCCAGCAGCCGCGCCACCTGGTCCTTCGCGCCGCCGGCCGGCGGCTTGCGGGCCTCGCCGCTCACGAGACCCGCTCCAGGGCCGCGGTGAGCCGGGCCACCACGGTCTCGCGCAGGCTGGCCGGCTCCTCGACGAGCACGTCGTCGCCGTGGGCCAGGATCTCGTCGGCGGCACCGGGGATCCCGCGGGTGAGGACGAGGCGGTCCCAGCCGGTGCGGTCGTCGGGGCCGGCGACGCCCGGCTGCGCCTCGTCTGCGTTGCGCCGCAGCGCGTGGCCGGCGCCGGCACGGACGAGCACGACTGTCCGCTCGCTCGTCGCGGGCCGGGCCAGGCGGCGGGCGATCTCGCGGACGTCGGTGCCGGCGGGCACGTCGTACGACCCGGGCTCGCCGACCTTGCGGGCCTCGCCCTGCACGCGGGAGAGCCGGAAGAGCCGCTCGGCGCCGCGGTCGGTGTCGAAGCCGACCACGTACCACCGGCCCGAGTGGCGGGCCACCCCCCACGGCTGCACGTGCCTGCGGGTGACCTCGCCCTCGCCGCTGCGCAGGTAGTCGAACTCGACCGGAGTCCGCTCGGTGGTGGCCTCGAGGAACACGTCGAAGGACGGCTCGTCGGCGCTGAGCCGCGGCTCGACGATGTCGAGCGCCGCGGTGTCGACCGGCACCCCCTGGGCGACCAGCTTGCGCACCGCCTCGGTGGTGGCGTCGGCGAGCCGCGCGTGCTCCCAGACCTTGGTGGCGAGCGCGATCACCGACGCCTCGTCCGGCTCCAGGTCGATGGCGGGCAGGGCGAACTCGTCCGGCCGGATCCGGTAGCCCGGCTCGTCGTCGAAGTAGGCGTCGATCTGCCCCACCTCGATCGGCACGCCCAGCGACCGGAGCTCGTCCTTGTCGCGCTCGAACATCTTCTCGAACGCCTCGTCGGTGGTCCCCGGGTAGAGGATTGCGCGGATCCGTTCCTTGGCGACGAAGCGCCGTTGCACGAGGAGCATGATGAGCAGGTTGAGCAGCCGTTCGGTCTTCTTGCCCGTCGTGCCGCTCACGCCGCTCCTCTCCTGGCCCGTCCACCCGCCGCCGGCGGCGGCGGCCGGCGGCTACTTCGCCGAGATGATGTCGACGACGAAGTACAGCGTGCTGCCGGCCGGGATGTCCCCTTGCGCCTGGTCACCGTAGCCGAGGTCCGGCGGGATCGAGAGCAGGACCCGGCTGCCGACCTTGAGCCCCGAGAGACCGTAGGTCCAGCCCGGCACGACCTGCGTCAGGGAGAACTCGGCCGGCTGGCCGGAGTAGCTCTCGTCGAAGGGCTTCTTCGCGCCGTGGACCATGCCGAGGTAGTTGGCCTTGATGGTGCTCGTCTGCGTGACCCCCTTGCCCTTGCCCTCCCGGAGGACGTGGCGCAGGAGCTCTCCGTCTGCCTCCGGCTTGGGGACGCCGGAGAAGTCGAAGCCGACCGGACCGTCGGGGCCGACCCGGAGGTTGGGCAGCCGGCCGGGCGGGACGTCCTTCGGCTTCGGCTCCTCGTACTCCTCGACGAGGTCCATGACCACGAGCACCGAGTCCTTGTTCGCGATGTTGAGCTGCGGGTTGCCGGCCTCGCCGAACGCCTCATCGGCGGAGGCGGTGACCGCGACGCGGGAGCCGAGCGTCTGGCCCTCGAAGGCGTCGGCGAAGACCGGTGACAGGTCGTCGCTGACCGTGATGGTCTCCGGCTGGCCGTTCTCGTAGGTGCTGTAAGCCTCCGACTCGGTGTAGCCGTTGCCGATCCAGATGTGGGCGAGGATCTTGTCGCCCGTCGCGACCTCCTCGCCGTCACCCTCGACCAGGGTCTCGGTCTCGACCTCGGTGGCGGTCATCCGGCCCTCCCACTCGACGTCGATCGCCTCGCCGACCTCGCCGGTGACCTCGACGGCCTCCAGGCGCTCGAGCTCGTCGCCCGAGGCCGTCCCGGGCCCTTCGTCCTCACCGCACGCGGTGAGGGAGACGGCGAGCAGGGCGGGCGCCAGGACGAGGGCAGGGCGACGGAGACGTCGGAGCACGGGAACACCTTCGTGGTGAGAGGGACCGGGACGAGCGCCGATCACCCTACAAGCGGAGGCTGAGAGACCCCTGGGTGGTGCGGGCCGGCTCCTCAGCCGGCTCTCACATGCCGTCGATGAGGCGCTGCACCCGCTCGTCGTAGGCGCGGAACGGGTCCTTGCACAGCACCGTGCGCTGGGCCTGGTCGTTGAGCTTGAGGTGGACCCAGTCGACGGTGAAGTCACGCCGGCGCTCCTGGGCCTTGCGGATGAACTCGCCGCGCAGGCGCGCCCGGGTGGTCTGCGGCGGCACCGACTTGGCCTCGAAGATCTTCAGGTCCGTGGTCACCCGGGCGACCTTGCCGCGCTTCTCGAGGAGGTAGTACAGGCCTCGGCCGCGGTGGATGTCGTGGTAGGCGAGGTCGAGCTGCGCGATCCTCGGGTGGCCGAGCGGCAGGCCGTGCTTGGCGCGGTAGGCGTCGATCAGCTTCCACTTGATGACCCAGTCGATCTCGCGGTCCACGAGGCCGAGGTCGTCGGACTCGATCGCCTTCAGGCCCCGCTCCCACAGGTCCAGCGCCTGCTCGATGACCGGCGTGCTGATGCCGCGGCGGTCGACGAAGTCACGGGCCTTCGCGAGGTACTCCCCCTGGATCTCGAGCGCACTGGCCTCCCGTCCGTTCGCCAGCCGGACCTTGCGCCGACCGCTGACGTCGTGGGAGATCTCGCGGATCGCTCGGATCGGGTTCTCCATGGTGAGGTCGCGCATCACCACGCCCTCCTCGATCATCCGCAGCACGAGGTCGCAGCTGGCCACCTTGAGCAACGTGGTGGTCTCGCTCATGTTCGAGTCGCCGACGATGACGTGCAGCCGGCGGTACTTCTCCGCGTCGGCGTGCGGCTCGTCCCGCGTGTTGATGATCGGACGGCTCCGCGTGGTGGCGCTCGAGACGCCCTCCCAGATGTGCTCGGCCCGCTGGCTGACGCTGTAGCCGGCGCCGCGCGGGGTCGTGGTGACCTTGCCTGCGCCCACGACGATCTGCCGGGTCACCAGGAACGGGATCAGCACGTCGGCCAGCCGCGAGAACTCGCCGCCGCGCCCGACGAGGTAGTTCTCGTGGCAACCGTAGGAGTTGCCGGCCGAGTCGGTGTTGTTCTTGAACAGGTAGATCTCGCCGGCGATGCCCTCGTCGTGCAGCCGCTGCTCGGCGTCGAGGAGGAGCCCCTCGAGGACCCGCTCCCCCGCCTTGTCGTGGGTGACGAGCTCGACCACGTCGTCACACTCGGGCGTCGCGTACTCCGGGTGGCTGCCGACGTCGAGGTAGAGGCGGGCGCCGTTGCGCAGGAAGACGTTGCTCGACCGGCCCCAGCTGACGACCTTGCGGAACAGGTACCGGGCGACCTCGTCGGGCGAGAGCCGGCGCTGGCCCTTGAACGTGCAGGTGACGCCGTACTCGTTCTCGATCCCGAAGATCCGGCGGTCCATGGCTGAACCCTACGGCCCCCGTGGTCGTACGGGGGGCCACTCCCGACCGTGACCGGGACGTCAGGACGGGGGCGCGACCGGGGGGTCGGCGTCGGGGTGCATCTGCGAGGGCGAGGTCTCGCCGCGCCCACCGAGCAGGCCCTCGAGCCGGGCCGGGACCAGGCGCCGGAACTTGCGCGGCTGGCTGCGAGTGCGGTCGAGGACGGCGACCTCGAGGTCCCCGACCGGGATCACCCGGTCCTCGGTGTCGGTGTGACCCAGCGCGGCGACCGCGGTCTTGAGCGCCTCTTCGAGCGTCGCGCCCGAGCGGTAGTGCTCCCGCAGGTAGCCGGCGACGACGTCGGCCGCGCCGCCCATGACGGCGTACCCGTGCTCGTCGGCCACCTGCCCGTCGTAGGTGAGGCGGAAGATCTGGTCGTCGGCGGGGTCGTCACAGATCTCGGCGACGAAGATCTCCACCTCGTAGGGCTTCTCACCACCGCTGGAGAAGATCGTGCCGAGGGTCTGGGCGTAGGCGTTGGCCAGCGCCCGGCCGGTGACGTCGCGCCGGTCGTAGGCGTAGCCGCGCATGTCGGCCAGCCGGACGCCGGCGATCCTGAGGTTCTCGAACTCGTTGTAGCGGCCGACCGCGGCGAAGGCGATGCGGTCGTAGATCTCGGAGACCTTGTGCAGTGCCTGCGACGGGTTCTCGGAGACGAAGAGGATGCCGTCGGCGTACTGCACCGCGACGACCGAGCGGCCCCGGGCGATGCCCTTGCGCGCGAAGTCGGCCCGGTCCTTCATCAGCTGCTCGGGCGAGACGTAGAACGGCATGCTCATGCGTGTACTCGCTTCGCTCCGTGCGCGCACGAGGCTCGTGATGCGCTGTCTTGGATGATTCGCTCGCTCCGCTCGCTCATCGCGAACCACCTCCGGTCGTGTCGTCGGCGGGTGTGGTGAGCGGCGCGGCCGGCCCGTCGGGCCGGACCATCCGCCCTCCGATCACCCGGTCGGCGACCTCGGCGACCTCGGAGTCCTCGAGCCGTCGGCCGCCGTCGGCGGTGATCACCTGCACGACCGGGAAGATCCGGCGGGTGAGGTCGGGGCCGCCCGTGGCGGAGTCGTCGTCCGCGGCGTCGTAGAGCGCCTGGATGACGACGGTGACGCAGTCCTCGGCGCTCAGGTCCTCGCGGTAGAGCTTCTTCAGCGCCCCACGGGCGAAGAGCGAGCCGGAGCCGACCGAGTGGAAGGCGGTCTCCTCGTAGCGGCCGCCCGTGACGTCGTAGCTGAAGATCCGGCCCTGGTCGGCGCGGAGGTCGTAGCCCGCGAAGAGCGGCACCACGGCGAGGCCCTGCATGGCCATGCCGAGGTTGCCCCGGATGAGGGCGGCCAGCCGGTTGGCCTTGCCGTCCATCGACAGGACCGTGCCCTCGATCTTCTCGTAGTGCTCGAGCTCGGTCTGGAACAGGCGCACCATCTCGACGGCGAGGCCCGCGGTGCCCGCGATGCCGACGGCGGAGAACTCGTCGGTCGGGAAGACCTTCTCGATGTCGCGCTGGGCGATGATGTTGCCCATGGTCGCGCGGCGGTCACCGGCCATCACGACGCCGCCGGGGAAGGTGGCGGCCACGATCGTGGTGCCGTGCGGGGCCAGGTCGCCGGCGTTGCCCTGCGGGACCGTCCGGCGTGCCGGGAGCAGGTCGGGCGCCTGGTCGGCGAGGAAGTCGGCGAACGACGAGACGCCCGGCTGCAGGTAGGCAGCGGGCAGGCGAGGATCGGTCAAGACCTACTCCCCGCCCTTCTGGATGAACGACTTCACGAAGTCCTCGGCGTTGGTCTCGAGCACGTCGTCGATCTCGTCGAGGATGTCGTCGACGTCGCTGTCCAGGGCTTCCTTGCGCTCCGCGACGTCGGTCTCGGGGGCCGTCTCGACGACCTCCTCGGTCTCCGACGACCTCTTGGGCTGCTTCTGCTCCTGTGCCATGGCTCGACCTTATCCACTCAGCGGGTGAGTGCGGTGAAGAGCTGCTCGGCCGTCTCACATCGGTCGAGCAGCTCGCCGACCGACGCCTTGCTGCCCCGGAGCGGGTCGATGGTCGGCACGCGCTGCAGGGACTCGCGCCCCGGCAGGTCGAAGATCACCGAGTCCCACGACGCCGCGGCGACGTGCTCGGCGTACTTCTCCAGGCACCGGCCGCGGAAGTAGGCGCGGGTGTCCTCCGGCGGGTCGTGCATCGCAGAGTCGACGGACGCGTCGTCGAGGAGGCGCTCGATCCGGCCACCGGCGACGAGCCGGTGGTAGAGCCCCTTCTCCGGGCGGATGTCGGAGTACTGCAGGTCGATCAGGTGGAGCTTGGCGTCCGTCCAGTCGAGGCCGTCGCGCTGGCGGTAGGACTCCAGGAGCTTCAGCTTCGCCACCCAGTCGAGCTCGGCGGCGCAGAGCATCGGGTCCCGCTCGAGTCGGTCGAGCACCGACTCCCACCGAGCGAGGACGTCGCGGGTCTGCGGGTCCGCGTCGGCGCCGAAGCGGTCGTCGACGTACCTGCGGGCGAGCTCCAGGTACTCCAGCTGCAGCTGGACGGCGGTGATCGTGCGCCCGTCGCGGAGCGTGACCGTGTGGCGCAGCGTCGGGTCATGCGAGACCGACCGGAGGGCCGCGACCGGGTTCTCGACGCCGAGGTCGGTGGTGAGGAACCGGTCCTCGATCATCGACAGCACCAGCGCGGTGGTGCCGACCTTGAGGTACGTCGAGACCTCGGCCAGGTTGGCGTCCCCGATGATGACGTGCAGCCGGCGGTACTTCTCCGGGTCGGCGTGCGGCTCGTCGCGGGTGTTGATGATCGGCCGCTTCAGCGTCGTCTCCAACCCCACCTCGACCTCGAAGAAGTCGGCGCGCTGGCTGATCTGGTAGCCCTGCTCGCGGCCGTCCTGGCCGATGCCGACCCGGCCCGACCCGGCGACGACCTGCCGGCTCACGAAGAACGGCGTCAGGTGCTTGACGATGTCGGCGAACGGCGTGGAGCGGCGCATCAGGTAGTTCTCGTGCGTGCCGTACGACGCGCCCTTGCCGTCGGTGTTGTTCTTGTACATCGCGATCGGGGCGCCACCGGGAAGCAGGGCCGCGCGCCGCTGCGCGTCGAGCATCACCTGCTCCCCCGCCTTGTCCCAGCGCACGACGTCGAGGGGCGAGGTCACCTCCGGGGTGGAGTACTCCGGGTGCGCGTGGTCCACGTAGAGCCGGGCGCCGTTGGTGAGGATCACGTTCGCGAGGCCGAGCTCCTCGTCGGTGAGCTGGCTCGCGTCGGCCACCTGGCGCGACATGTCGAAGCCGCGCGCGTCCCGCAGGGGCGACTCCTCCTCGAAGTCCCACCGGGCGCGGCGGGCCTTGGCCGTCGCGGAGGCGTAGGCGTTGACCACCTGGGAGGAGGCCACCATCGGGTTGGCCGAGGGCTGGCCGGTCACCGAGATGCCGTACTCGACCTCGGTGCCCATCACGCGACGGACGCTCATGGCATGGAGCCTACGGGCCGGGCGCGGAGGCCTAGGGTGGCGGCATGGGTTGGTGGTCCGAGCGTGTCGTGCCCCGGTTGACCGACCGTTCGCTCGCGGCCCCGGCGGTGACCGCGCTGCGCCGGGGGGCCTGCCAGGGCCTCGCCGGGCGGGTGCTGGAGCTGGGCGCGGGCAGTGGTCGCAACCTGGCCCTGCTGCCGGCCAGGGTGACCGCGCTGCACGTCGTCGAGCCCT
>NZ_JBNCOG010000044.1:0-27795 GCF_051280745.1 Nocardioides ureilyticus
CCGCGCGACCACGGTGACCGTCTCGGCGACCAACGACACCGACCAGCCGGCGACGCTGGCGGGCTGGGTCGACCTCGACGGCGACGGCCGGTTCGGCAACGGGGCCGAGCGGGTGGTCGTCGACCTCCCGGCCCGGTCCGGCACGGCCGACCACGACCTGACGTTCCCGGCCGCCACCGTGGCGGCGACCGGCACGACCTACGCCCGGTTCCGCCTGTTCCCCGGAGACGTCGCCGACGCCGACGTGCTGCCCACCGGCGGGGCCGCGGCCGGCGAGGTCGAGGACCACGCCGCCACGGTCTTCCCGTCGGCGCCTGCGGTTCCGTTCGCGTGTGCTCCTGGTGCTGCGGGCACGCTGTTCCAGTCCGAGCCGGTCGACGTGTTCGCGGTCGACCTGATCACCGGTGAGAGCTCGCAGGTGGCGACCGATGCCGATCCGCGCAACGTCAACGCCGCGGGGTTCAACCCGGTCGACGGCTACATGTACGGCATCGGCTACACCGGTACCGGCGAGCTGACCATCAAGCGGATCGCTGCGGACTGGACGATGCGCGACCTCGGTATGCCGACCAACTGGGCCGGGTTCCCGGGCATCCCGCCGGCGTGGAACGGCTCCGCGCACATCGGTGAGTTCGACGCCGACGGCCACCTGTGGATCAGCACCAGTACGAACTGGGCGGAGATCGACCTCAGTGACCCGTCCTCGCCGACGTACCTCGAGGTCCTGGACGCCGGCGCGCTGACCCCGCCCCCGGGGTGGGTCGCTGGCTGGGACTGGGGGTTCAACGTCGAGGACGGTGACCTCTACATGGTGACGCCCAACGCCCCGGCCACCGCGCCGCGCCAGTTCGCGTTGATGCGGTTCGACACCGACACCCACGCCACGTCGGTCGTCGGCACGCCGCTGGGGGCGCTGGAGCACCCGGACGGGCAGCACGCGACCGCCTTCGGTGCGGTCTACTCCGACCCGGACGGCTTCCTCTACGCCTCGGACAACACCACCGGTGGCATCTGGCGCCTCGACATGGGCTCGGCGGCCGGCGCGTTCTTCGCGGAGGGCCCGGCGTCGGGGCTCAACGACGGTGCGCGGTGCTTCAACTCCCCGCTCCCGATCGACTTCGGTGACGCCCCGGACAGCTACGGCACCAGCCTGGGCTCCGACGGGCCGCGGCACAGCATCCCGGGGTACGACGCCGCGGCCGGTACCGCGCCGTTGCGGCTGGGTGCGGCGATCGACTTCGAGAGCGACGGCCAGCCGGGTGCGGCGGCCGACGGTGATGGTGCCGACGAGGACGCGGTGGCTGACCCGATCGAGCTGGTCTCGGGTCGCGCGACCACGGTGACCGTCTCGGCGACCAACGACACCGACCAGCCGGCGACGCTGGCGGGCTGGGTCGACCTCGACGGCGACGGCCGGTTCGGCAACGGGGCCGAGCGGGTGGTCGTCGACCTCCCGGCCCGGTCCGGCACGGCCGACCACGACCTGACGTTCCCGGCCGCCACCGTGGCGGCCGGCACGACCTACGCCCGGTTCCGCCTGTTCCCCGGAGACGTCGCCGACGCCGACGTGCTGCCCACCGGCGGGGCCGCGGCCGGCGAGGTCGAGGACCACCGGGCGGCCGTCGCGCCGCAGGACTTCGGCGACGCACCGGAGCGCTACGGGACCACGCTGGCCGCCGACGGCCCGCGGCACCTCATCGTGCCGGGGCTGGAGATCGGCTCAGCGGTCGACGGGGAGGCGGACGGCCAGCCTTCGCCGGACGCGACCGGCGACGACGCGAGCGGCACCGCCGACGAGGACGCCGTCCCCGGCGGGATCGTGCTGGACCCGGGTGCCACCGATCCGACGCTGACCGTTCCGGTGACCAACAGCACCGGTGGGCCGGCGGTGCTGCACGGCTGGATCGACTCCGACGGGGACGGCGTCTTCGGCCCGGGCGAGCTGGCCACCGCGCCCGTGCCCGACGGGGCGACCGCAGTGGACCTGGCGTTCGCCGGTATCCCTGCGTTGCAGGACGGCACGAGTCCGATGGTGCGGCTGCGGCTGACCTCGACGAACCTGGTCGACGACCCCGCCACCACGACCCGCGACGAGCGCGCGCTCGGCGCCGCCAGCGACGGCGAGGTCGAGGACCACGTCGCCCAGGTGGCGACGCGAGTGCCGGTCTCGTGCACCTCGCCGTTCGTCGAGACCTTCGGATCCGGCGCCGGCTACGGCCCCGCGCTGCCGGTGGGGCAGACGACCTACACCTACGTGGGGGCGCCTGAGCCGGACGGCATGATCGACGCCGCCGAGTACGCCGTCGTGACGAGCCCGGTCGACGCCCACGTGAGCTGGCACGCTGGGAGCGACCACACCGGTGACCCCGACGGCCGGATGATGGTCGTCAACGCCGACGTCTCGGCGGGCGTCTTCTTCAAGCGCACCTTCACCGGGCTCGCGGCGGGGGCGGACTACGACTTCTCCGCGTGGATCGCCAACGCGCTCGACGCCGACCTTCCCGACCACCCGAATGTGACGTTCCGCGTGGTCGACCCGGCGACGGACGGTGTGCTGGCGTCGGTGGACACCGGGGACATCCCCGAGAGCCCGTCGATGGACTGGGCGCGGTTCGCCCTGCAGTTCACCGCGGCCCAGGCCACGGTGCGCCTGGAGCTGGTCAACAACACGGCGGGCAGCGACGGCAACGACCTCGCCCTGGACGACATCAGCTTCTCCCCGGTGTGCGAGTTCGGCGACGCGCCGCAGCGCTACGGGACGCTGATCGCGGATGACGGCGCCGGCCATGTCGCGGCCGGTCCGACGCTGGGGACCGAGCGGGACACCGAGCCCGACGGGCAGCCGGGACCGGCGGCCGACGGGGACGACAGCGCCGGCTCGCCGGACGACGAGGACGGGGTCGCCAGTGCGATCGAGACCTCGCTCGGCGCGGAGACCACGGTGGTGACCTCGGCGACGAACGACACCGCCGAGGACGTCACGCTCGCCGGCTGGGTGGACCTGGACGGCGACGGCTCGTTCGAGGACGCCGAGCGGGTGACGGTCACCGTGCCGGCCCGCTCCGGAACCGCCGACTACGACATGACGTTCCCGGCGGCGACGACGACGGCCGCCACCTACGCACGGTTCCGGGTGTACGGCGAGCAGGTCGCCGACCCGCGCCCGACCGGCACCGCCGGTGCCGGCGAGGTCGAGGACTACCCGGTCGCCGTGTTGGAGCCCGTCCTGAGCGTCGCCAAGACCTCCAACGCGACGGCCGACACCCGGGCCGGTGACACCGTCACGTACACGGTCACGGCCACGAACACCGGCGCAGGAGACTACACCGCCGCGAATCCCGCGCGGGTCTGGGACGACCTGTCCGGCGTGCTCGACGACGCGACCCTCGACACGGGCAGCATCACGAGCGATCGCGGTGCCGCGCCGACCTTCGGTCGCCCGATCCTCGCGTGGACCGGTGAGCTGGCCGCGCGCGAGCAGGTGACCCTCACCTACTCCGTGACGCTGCGCAGCGGCGGTGACGGACGAGTCCGCAACGTGGCGTTCGGCCAGTGCGATCCCTCCGATGCCGCCTGTGACACGACGACGCCTGCGTGCGACCCCCCGGTCGGCGGGGCCGACCCGGCGACGGGCAAGCCGTGCGCCGAGCAGGAGCTCGAGCTTCCCAGGCTGACGATCGGGAAGGTCGCCGACCGGACCGATCTCCCGGTGGCAGGCGAGCGGGTCACCTACACCGTGACGGTGACCAACGCTGGGCCGGGCGACTACACCGCGTCCGCGCCGGCGACCGCCTCCGACGACCTGACCGAGGTCCTCGACGACGCGGACCTCGACGAGTCGACGATCACCGCGGACGTCGGCACCGCGGCCTTCAACGACCCGGCGCTCGAGTGGACCGGCGTGCTCGCGGCGGGTGACGTCGCGACGATCACCTACGAGGTCGTCTACGACGGAACCGCCGGTGACCGACAGCTGACCAACAACGCGTGCGTGTCGGTCGAGGACGCACAGGACCCGCAGGACCGGTGCGCCACGGTCGAGATCCCCGGCTCCGGGCTGGACCGGGACAAGGTGGCCGACCCGGCGTCGGGCACCGCGGTCGAGCCGGGGGAGGAGATCACCTACACCCTCAGGTTCGCCAACACCGGGCACACCCCGGCGAGGGTGGACACCGTCGACGACCTGTCCTCGCTGGTGGACGACGCCGACCTCGTGGCGGGCTCGATCGCAGCGGACGCCGGGCTTTCGGCGACGTACGACGCCGCCGCCGAGCAGATCGCCATCACCGGCGAGGTGCCGGTCGGCGACTCGCTCGAGGTCGTCTACACCGCCAGGGTGAAGCCATGGGCCGCCCAGGGTGACCACGTCGTGCGCAACGCCCTCCAGTGCCAGGCCGGTGACCCGTCAACGTGCCAGCCGGACACGACCAGGCACCCGGTGCGGGCGCTCGACATCGAGAAGACCAGTGACCGGACGGCCGACACCCAGATCGGGGACACGGTGACCTACACGGTCACGGCCGAGAACATCGGCCAGGCCGACTACACGGCCGATGACCCGGCACACGTGTGGGACGACCTCTCGGGGGTGCTGGACGACGCCACGTACCAGGACGACGCGGTCGCGGACCCGGTCGGTGCGGGCACGGTCACCTACGCCCGTCCCACCATCAAGTGGTCCGGCGAGCTGGCTCAGGGCGACACGATCACGTTGACCTACACGGCTGTGCTGACCGGCAACGGCGACCTCACGGTCCGCAACGTCGCGTTCGGCGCCTGCGACCCGGTCGACCCGGGCTGCGACAACACCACGCCCGGCTGCGCCCCGCCGACCGGCTCCGGGCTCGACCCGGACACCGGGCGGGCGTGCGACGAGGAGGTCTTCCGACTGCCGCGGTTGGTGGACTCAAAGTCGGTTGATCCGGCTGATGGGTCGGTCGTGGGTGCGGGTGCGGTGTTGACGTACTCGTTGCGGTTTGCCAACGAGGGTGCGGCTGCGGGCCGGGTGGTGCGTGATGACTACCTGGGGATGCTGCTGGATGACGCTGAGGTGGTCGAGGGTCCGGTGGTGGCTGGTCAGGGGAGCTTGACGGCGACGCTGGTCGGTGAGCGGATCGAGGTTCGGGGGTCGTTGCCGGCCGGTGGTGTGGCGACGGTGACCTACCGGGTGCGGGTGATGGGTGATGCGGCTCGGGTGGCTGCTGGTGGTGATCACGTGCTGGGGAACTTCTTGATCGGTCCTGGTGCGGTGCCGCCGACGGCGTGTCTGCCGGTGGCTGATGAGGACTCCACCTGCAACCGGGTGCCGCGGTTGGTGGACTCGAAGTCGGTTGATCCGGCTGATGGGTCGGTCGTGGGTGCGGGTGCGGTGTTGACGTACTCGTTGCGGTTTGCCAACGAGGGTGCGGCTGCGGGCCGGGTGGTGCGTGATGACTACCTGGGGATGCTGCTGGATGACGCTGAGGTGGTCGAGGGTCCGGTGGTGGCTGGTCAGGGGAGCTTGACGGCGACGCTGGTCGGTGAGCGGATCGAGGTTCGGGGGTCGTTGCCGGCCGGTGGTGTGGCGACGGTGACCTACCGGGTGCGGGTGATGGGTGATGCGGCTCGGGTGGCTGCTGGTGGTGATCACGTGCTGGGGAACTTCTTGATCGGTCCTGGTGCGGTGCCGCCGACGGCGTGTCTGCCGGTGGCTGATGAGGACTCCACCTGCAACCCGGTCGGCGAGATCCGCGCGGAGAAGTCGGTGGACCCCGAGGACGGCTCCAGGGTTCGCGCCCGGGACGAGCTCACCTACACCTTGCGGTTCACGAGCACGGGCACGGGCGCGAGCCAGGTCCGCTACGACGACGAGCTGGCCGGAGTCCTGGATGACGCGGTCGTGGTTGCGGAGCCGAGCTCCTCGACGCCGTCGCTGGCCGTCGCACGCGACGGCGACACCATCACGGTCCGCGGGAGCCTCGACGCCGGCCAGGTCGCGACCGTGACCTACACGGTGCGGGTCAAGGGCTGGGCCGACCAGGGCGACCACCAGCTGGCCAACTTCCTGGTCGCACCGGGCACCGGCATCGGCTCGTGCGCGCCGGGGGACCCGCTGTGCACGACCAACCCGGTGGGGTCCCGGGGCGATTCTCCGGGTGGCACGCCGGGTGGCACGCCGGGTGGTTCTCCGGGTGGCACACCGGGTGGTTCCCCGGGTGGTTCCCCGGGTGGTTCCCCGGGTGTCTCGCCGGACGGATCTCCGGGCGGATCGCCGGGCGGTGCGCCGGGTGGTTCCCCGGGTGGTGCGCCGGGCGGATCGGTGCTGCCGGACACCGGCGGTCCGACACTGGTCGCGCTCCTGACGGGCCTCGCGCTGGTGCTCGGTGGCGGTTCGCTGCTGATAGCTGCTCGCCGCCGTCGGTCCTGACGCCCGCAGTGTGCCCGGCCCGCCGCCACCGGTGGGCCGGGCAGGGGCCTCGTGCCGACGCTGCGAACCCGCTCGCCGCCGACCAGGTGAGCTCCCCGTCGTGACCGGTCCACCGCACCTCGACGGCGGCGGGCGACCCACCTGCACACGCGTCGTGCACCCCGCGCAGGCACCGCGCACGGCGGCCGGTGTGGAATGGCCCCGTGAACCTCTTCGAGTTCGAGGGAAAGCGCCCCGTCGTCCACCCCGACGCCTGGATCGCCCCGACCGCGACCCTGATCGGCGACGTGACCGTCGAGGCGGGCGCCAGCGTCTGGTACGGCGTCGTGCTGCGTGGTGACGTGTGCCGGATCGTCGTCCGCTCCGGCACGAACATCCAGGACAACAGCGTGCTGCACGCGGGGCCGGACCAGGTGCTGACCGTCGGCCCGGACGCCACCGTCGGCCACGGGTGCGTCGTGCACTGCGCCGAGGTCGGCGAGCGGGCGCTGGTCGGCAACGGCTCGACGCTGCTGGACGGCGCGACGGTGGGGGCCGGCACCCTGGTGGGCGCCGGGTCGGTCCTGACCCCGGGCACCGAGCTCCCGCCGGGCGTCGTCGCCACCGGCACGCCGTGCAAGGCGGTCAAGCCCATCGAGGGGACGTCCTCACAGATCTGGGTCGACACCAACGCCGGGTACTACGCCGAGCTCGCCCAGCGGCACGCGGCCACCGCCCGTCCGGTCACGCCTGCCGACTGACCACCCGTCAGCCGGCCATGCCGAAGCGCGGCGAGGGGGATGGTCACCGGAGGAACGCTTCGGGGACCGGTCCGGCCGTCGCCGCGACCGAGATGGGCCAGGTCCTCGTCCGCCTCTGACGACGACCGCCCCCTCGCACTGCCGTGTCGGGGACGCGGCCGCCGTCGTCCAGCTCCCGCACGCGGTCTGCGACGCCCGCCCCACCGGGACCGCTGAGGCAGCGGGGCGTCGTCCCTAGCGTCGGCCGGTGACGAGGAGCCCGCCGCCCAGCATCCCGAGGGACAGGCCGGTGACCCGGTCCCACCAGCGGCGGACGACGGGTCGGCGGAGCAGGGTCGAGAGCCGGGTGCCGAGGACGACGACCACGGCCCAGGGCAGGAACCCCAGCAGGACGTCGACGAGGCCGAGGGCGGCGATCTGGAGCCAGACGGGTGGCGGTCCGTCGACGACGAACTGAGGCAGGACGGCGGCGAAGAACAGCACGGCCTTGGGGTTGAGGAGGTTGGTGAGCAGGCCCTGCCGGAACGCCTGCAGTGCGGCCTGCTCACCCCGTGGTGACGCCGTTGCGTGCGCGGGAGTCCGGCGCCGCAGCGTGGGGACGACCAACCGACCGCCCAGGTAGAGCAGGTAGAGCCCGCCGCAGATCCGTACCGCGGTCAGCAGCTCGGGGTGGCGGGCCAGAAGCACCGACAGGCCGACCGCGGCCATCACCAGGTGGGCGAGGAGACCCAGCTGTGCGCCGACGGCGGCGGCCACACCCGGGCGCCATCCCCGCGTCGCCGAACGCAGGATGATGGCGAAGTCCGGGCCCGGGACGAGGTAGGCGACCGTGGCGACACCGACGAATGCCCACCAGCTGATGCCCATGTGGCCACCGTAGGCCCCCGTCAGTGCCGCGGGCGCTCGTCGAGGCAGACGGCGACGAGCAGGCCGGCCCGGTCCCCGGTGAAGACCTCCCAGCCGCGGTCGAAGGAGACCAGCTCCAACGTGCCGCGGGGGGTCCGGATGAGCGCGGACGCCGGCTGGACGCCCGGCGCGAAGCCGGTCGTCGAGCAGTCGTGCTCGGCCATCGCGCTCTGCACGGCGTGGGCGTAGGGGTCCATCGCGATCGTCGCCGCCTCCGGCGGCGCGGGCGCCACCGACGCCGTGGTGCCGACCGCGGTGAAGGCGAGGAACGAGCTCAGCACCGCCGTCTTGAGGACGGTGAGCGCGAGGGTCACGCGGGTGCGAGACGTCGTGCGGTGCATCAGGACTCCACCTGTCGTCGGGTTCCTCTCCCGGCGGGCACAACGAGGTCGACCGGCGCCGGTCACGTCCCCGCGACCTCGTGTGGGACAAATCTCTGGATCCCCATCCGGTTCACCGCCGCGGTGCGGCGCGCCTCCGATGGGCGAGGATGGCGCCATGACGTCCCGCGACTGGTTCACCTCGCCCGCCGACGCCACGGAGCGGCTCGGCGCGACCGGGTACCTCGCCGACCCGGCGACCGCCACCACGGCGTACCTCGCCGGCGCGCTGGAGAAGCCCCTGCTCGTCGAGGGGCCGGCCGGCGTGGGCAAGACCGAGCTGGCGAAGGCGGTGGCGCGGGCCAGCGGCGCGGACCTGGTCCGGCTGCAGTGCTACGAGGGTCTCGACGAGGCGCGGGCCCTCTACGAGTGGAACTACAAGAAGCAGCTCCTCGCCATCCAGGCCACCCAGGCGGCCCGCGCCGAGGGCAGCGGCTCCTGGGAGGACACCCACGGCGAGATCTTCACCGAGGACTTCCTGCTCACCCGACCCCTGCTCACCGCCATCCGTCGCGAGCAGCCGACCGTGCTCCTCATCGACGAGGTCGACAAGACCGACGTCGAGGTCGAGGGGCTGCTGCTCGAGGTGCTCTCCGACTTCCAAGTCACCATTCCTGAGCTCGGCACGGTGAGCGCCGTACGCCGCCCCTTCGTCGTCCTCACCTCGAACGCCACCCGGGAGCTGTCCGAGGCGGTCAAGCGGCGCTGCCTCTACCTGCACCTGGACTACCCCGACGCCGAGCGGGAGCGCGAGATCGTCACCTCGCAGGTGCCCGACCTGGACGCCGAGGTCGCCGGCCAGCTGGTGGCCACCGTCGGGCGGCTGCGCGAGCTCGAGCTGAAGAAGGCTCCTTCGATCGCCGAGTCGGTCGACTGGGCGCGGACCCTCATCGCCCTCGAGATCGGTGAGCTCGACGAGAAGGCGATCGCCGACACCCTCGGCGTGGTGCTCAAGCACGCCTCCGACCACGACCGGGCTGTCAAGGAGCTGAGGCTGCGCCGATGAGCACCGGCCCCGCGAGCAGCGGCCTGCTCGACCGCCACCTCGCGTTCCTGCGCGCGCTGCGCTCCGCCGGCCTGCCCGTCTCGCTCGCCGAGGACCTCGACGCGATCGCGGCGCTCTCCGCGCTCCGGTGGGGCAGCCGGCAGGTCGTGCGCGACGCCTACGCCGCGACGCTGGTGAAGAAGCAGTCGCAGCGGCCGACCTTCGACGCGCTCTTCGACCTGTACTTCCCCCGGATGATCGGCGGCGGGGCCACCGGGCTGCCGGCCGACGGGGCCGACGAAGCGGCGGGCGGCGACGGGCCCGCGGAGGACCGGGACCGCGCCGGCGGCGAGGACGAGTTCTCCGTCCGCGACGGGGCGGAGGCGCTGCAGGCGTTCCGCGACGAGCTCGCCGAGGCCCTCGCTGGCGGGGACGCCGAGGCGATGGCCCGCCTCGCGGCCGAGATGGTCGGCCGGTTCGGTGCCATGCCCGGCCGCGGGCCCGGCCTCTCCAGCTGGTCGTCCTACACCGCGCTCCAACGGGTCGCGCCCGGCGAGCTGGTCGACCGCGTGGTCGCCGGCCTGCTCGCCGCCGGCCGGACCCAGGAGGAGGCAGACCGGGTGGCCGCACGACGCCTGGGCGGCTTCACCGCGATGGTCGACGACGACGCCCGCCGGCGGATCGCCGAGGAGAAGGGCCCCGAGCACGTCGCGAACGTCGCGCTGCGACCCAGCATCGACCGGCTCGACTTCCTCTCCGCCCGGCGTACCGACCTGGAGCAGATGCGCCGCGAGATCTACCCGCTGGCCCGCCGCCTGGCGACCCGGCTCACCCAGGAGCACCACGCGCACCGCCGCGGGCCCCTCGACTTCCGGCGGACCGTCCGGGCGTCGGTCTCGACCGGTGGGGTTCCGCTCACCACGCACCACCGGCCCAAGCGCCCGCACCGCACCGAGCTCGTCGTGCTCTGCGACGTCAGCGGCTCGGTCGCCAACTTCGCGCAGTTCACGCTGCTGCTGGTCTTCGCCCTGCGCGACCAGTTCCAGAAGGTGCGCGCCTTCACCTTCATCGACCACGTCCACGAGGTGACCCACCACTTCCGGCCGGGCGCCGACGTCGTCGAGGTCATGGAGGAGCTCGCCGCCAGCACCGCGCACGCCGCCCTGTGGGGGCGCACGAACTACGGGCGCGCCCTCACCACGTTCGCCGAGCGGTACGCCGATGCGCTCGGCCCGAAGTCGTCCCTGCTCGTCCTCGGCGATGCCCGGTCGAACCACTCCGACCTCGCGCTCGGCACCCTGCGGGACCTGGCCGGACAGGCCCGGCACGCCTGGTGGCTCAACCCCGAGCACCGACGGCACTGGGACAACGGCGACTCCGCCGCCTCGGCGTACGGCGCGGTCGTGCCGATGGTCGAGTGCCGCAACCTCACCCAGCTCGGCGAGTTCGTCCACGACATCCTCTGAGGGCCCCACGCCCAGGCGCCAACCGCATGTCGGGAACGCCCCTGTCGCAGAATCCCGATTCGGGAGAGTATCGACCGCATGCGTCGCCACCGCTCCCTCCTCACCGCCGTCCTCGGGTCCGCACTGGGGCTCCTCCTCGCCGCCCCGGCGGCCCCGGCGGCCTCCGCGCCGTCCGCACCCGCGGCCACCGGAGCGGTCCCTCAGGTCGTCCCCGTCGCCTTCGGGTCGCTGAGCCCCCACGCCGCCACCGACGTCACGCCGGCGCCGCGGCAAACCGACCGGAAGGCGCCCGGCGTGCGGCGGGCCGTCTTCGTCGGCAACAACTGGGACGGCACGGCGAGCATCCTGGCGCCGGGCAGCTTCAAGCAGCTCGGCCGGATCAACATCATCCCCGACCGCGACGAGCGGCTGCGGGAGATCGCGCTCAACCCGTACCGGCTCGCCTACTTCATTGCGATCCGGATCGTGATCGGCGAGGGGCACGACCAGTACGTCGACGACATGTACTCCTCCAACGACGGCACGCTCCTCGTCGTCTCGCGCCCCTCCTTCGGCGACGTCGTCGGCATCAGCCTGAAGACCCACGAGATCGTGTGGCGGTTCCCCGTGGCCGGCGTGCGCTCGGACCACATGGCCGTCTCGCCCGACGGCAAGCGGGTCGTGGTGAGCGCGTCGACCGGTGACGTCGTGCACGAGCTCCGGCTCCGCGACGGCAAGGAGCTGGGCCAGTTCGCCTCGGGCGGCTCGCCGCACGAGAGCACCTACATCGACAACGGCCGCCGCATCCTGCACGCGAGCATCGGCATGGTCTACAGCCCCCTCGACCACCCCGCCCTGGACGCCACGAAGCAGGAGCGGGTGCTCCAGGTCGTGGATGCGCGCACGAACAAGATCGTGCGCCGCTACGACCTCCGCAAGGCGCTCGACGCGCGGGGGATGGACGACGTCAGCACGGCGGTGCGTCCCATCACGCTGAGCCCCGACGAGGAAAAGTTCTACTTCCAGCTCTCGTTCTTCCACGGCTTCGTCGAGCTCGACCGCCGCTCGGGCGAGATCACCCGCGTCAAGCGCCTCCCGAACCTGATCAAGAGCACGCCCCGCGAGGCCTACCTCCTCGACTCCGCGCACCACGGCATCGCGATGGACCCCCACGGCAAGAAGCTCTGCGTGGCCGGCACGATGTCCGACTACGCCACCGTCGTCGACGCCCGCTCGTTCAAGCGGGGGCCCCTCCTCAAGGGCGGGCTCAAGCCGTACTGGGTGACGCCGAGCTGGAACGGCCGCCACTGCTACATCTCGTGGAGCGGCTCGGACAAGATCTCGAAGATCTCCTACCGGACCGGCCGGATCGTCGACAGCGCGCCCGTCGGCTACCACCCGCAGCGGGTCCGCAACGGCTTCGTGCAGCGTTCCCTCGTGGCGGGCCTGCCCGACGTCGAGCCGGACATCGGCCTGCTCAGCGGTCTGCCGACGGCTCCCTGACCACCTGGTAGCTGCGGCTCTCCACCGCCGTCCCCGGCCCGGTCGCCAGGTAGCCCTGGTCGCGCAACCGGTCCAGGGCGTCGGTGACCGACCCCGGACCGCCCGGCCCCGCGGCGTCGAGCTGCTCCGCGAGGCTGACGTAGTGCGACATCTCGTGGTGGTCCGCGATGCCGGTGGCGTCGCCGTCGAACCGGACGGTCGTCTGCTCCGGTGAGTCGGCGTTGTCCTCCCCGTCGAGGAGCGGCACGACGTCGCCCCGGTGCTCGAGGGAGAGCACGTGCGAGCCGGCCGGGAAGGCGCCCACGTGGGCGGTCGGGGAGCCGGCCGTCACCACGTCGGTCACCGTGAAGCCGCTCTCGCCGGCGAGGATCGCCGCGGCCGCCATCCCACCCTGGGAGTGGCCGACGAGGAGCACCGGGTCCTCGGCACCGACCCCCGCCTGCTCCATCGCGTCGAGGATGCCCTGCTGGTAGGCGTTGTCCGCCCCGCTCACGAGCAGGAAGTTGGTGTGCAGGTCCCGCACGGCGTCGTCGCGGGTCCAGGGCAGCGTGGTCATGTCGTCGGTGCCGGGCAGGTAGACGACATGGCGGACCGCCCCGTCCGCCCCGGTGATCGACTGCACCTCGATGGTCCCGTCCCCGCCGTGCTCGGCGACCCTGCCCAGGTGCGCCAGGACGTCGGCGAGGCCGGCGGGCGGGCCGTCGGACCCGTTCCGGCCGCCGAGCGGGTCGTCGATCGGCACCGCCACCCCGGTGCCCGGGTCGCCGTAGAGGCCGGCGAGCACCCCGGCGGCCGACTCGGTGTCCGGCGTGAAGGACGGCAGGCCGAACGGCCCGCCCGGCGCCAGCGGCGTGAGGCCGTCCCACAGGCCGTCGAGGAGGCCCCCGCCGCCGTTGACCAGGTGCTGGACCGCCTCCGGGTGGTCGACCAGCCACTGCTCGACGTCCGCGGCCAGCTCCTCGGCGCCCTCTCGCAGGTCCCTCTCCAGCCGGTGCTGCAGGGTCGGCGGCAGCAGCCGGTGCAGCGCGAGGGCTGCCGGACCCACCACCACGAGGCCCGCCAGCACGCCGGGACCGACCGTGCCGAGGGTGAACCCGACCGCCCGGCCGAGGGCGTGGTCGACCACCTCGAACGTGGCGCCGACCAGCTCGTCGGCGGCCTCGAACGCTGCCACCGTGACCCGGACCAGCACCGCGTCGGCGGCCCACGCGACGCTCTCGACCAGCAGACCGTCGGGCCCGGAGGTGGTCGCCGCGACCGCGCGCTCGGCCTCCGCGAACGTCAGCGGGGAGAGCAGCGCGGACTCGAGCAGCTCGCCGTCGGTCATGGTCCGGCTGCCCAGCTCGGACCAGGCGCGCAGCTGCTCCCCGGCCCGGTCGTAGGCGTCGGCCAGGCCCCGGACGCGTGCGTACGACGCGGCGAGGCCATGGGAGCCGCCGACGACCTCGACGGTCCGCAGGGGTTCGGCGCTCACGAGCGCACCCGCGTCGCGAGGGCCGCCACCTCGACGCCGAGCCGCTCGGCGGGGACCCGGTGCACCCGGACCATCGGTACCTGCTGGTCGAGGTACGGCGTGAGCGCGCGCCAGCCGTCGGCGTACCGCATCCAGCTCAGCAGGCCGAGCGTGCGGCGACGGCCGCCCCCGGCGACGGTCACCTGCAGGCGGGCCACCGCGCTCGCGTGGAGGCGCCGAGCCTGCTCGGCGGGGATGCCCGCCCGGTCGGCGAGCTCGCCGAGGACGTCGGTGCGGTCGGACCGCACCGCCTCGCCGGTGGCCAGGAGCACGTCGTGCGGCAGGCGGAGGTCGTCGTCGGGCGGAGGCCCGGCCGACGGCGGCAGCCGCGCGTCCAGCGCTCGGGCGAGCTCGGCGTGCCAGAGCCGGTCGTCGAACCAGGCCAGCTCCACCGGCCCGCCCGCGGACGACGCCACGGCGACGCAGCCGGCGCGCCACCGCTGCCAGGAGTGCAGGCGTGCGTAGGCCGACGTCGTGCCCACGGCGAGGTCGAGGTCGACGAGCAGCTCGGGCGCGTGCAGGACCTCCAGCGCGGCGCGGACGTCGGCGACGGGCGCGCCCTCGCGGAGGAGGCCGCCGCGGGTCAGCTCGGCAACCGGGTCCTCGCCTGTCCCGGCCGCCCCCGCGTCACCGTCAGCAACGGCGACGGGGCTCGCCGCCGCTCCCGGCCACGGGGTCGTGGTGCCGGCCCGCCGGGCGAGCTCCTCGACGGCCACGCGGCTGAGCACGATCCGTCGCGGCAGCAGCACGGCGCTCACCGGCGGGCTCCCGGGAGGTCGACGTCGAGCCAGTCCCGGTGACCGGGCGGTGGCGGCACGAAGCGGTCGAGCAGCTGGTCGACCGGGTCCGGGGCGACCGCGCGGACCCCGTCGACGACCCCGCCGACGACCCCGCCGACGACCCCGCCGACGACCCCGCCGACGACGCCGTGGACCAGGGCGCCGGCCAGCTGGGCGAGGCGCTCGCGAGCCGCGTCCACCAGCGCGCGCACCCGCCGCTCGATCGTCGCGATCTCCTCCTGGAGCCGCTCGACCTCCCGCGCGTGCCGGTCGAGCGCGCCGGCGGCCTCGTCGTGGAGCATCGCCGTCCGGCGCAGCGCGGTGGCCCGCTCGCGCACGCGGCGCCGCATCGCGTCGGCCGCCAGCCCGGTCCACGGTGTGTCGTCGGCCAGGCCGACCAGCCGGTCCGCCTCGGCCCGCACCTCCGAGGCGCGCTCCCGCAGGGCGCGGGCCAGCCCGCGGATGACCGCCGTGTCGCCGTACCTCGACCCCTGCACTCCCGCTGTCTGCCCCCGCCCCCACCGCGGGAAACCCGGGTTCAGAGGACGGTGGACAACCGGTCGAGCGCCCGCTCGACCTCCTCGCCGGAGCCGGCGAAGGAGAGCCGGATGAACCGCTGACCCGCCTCGGTGTCGAAGTCGACCCCCGGCGCCACCGCGACCCCGGTGCGGGCCAGCAGCTGGTGGGCGAAGGCCATCGAGTCGTCGGTGAGGTGACCGACGTCGGCGTAGACGTAGAAGGCGCCGTCAGCGGGGGCCAGGCGGGTGATCCCGAGGGAGCCCAGCCCGTCGAGCAGCAGCCGCCGGTTGTGGGCGTAGCGGGCGACGTGCGCGTCGAGCTCGGCGTACGAGGCCTCGTCGAACGCCGCCAGGCAGGCGCGCTGCGCGACGACCGGCGGGCAGATCGTGAAGTTCCCCGCGAGCACCTCGACGGCCCGCCGGAGCCCGGCGGGGACGAGCATCCAGCCGATCCGCCACCCGGTCATCGAGAAGTACTTGGAGAAGGAGGAGAAGACGACCGCCTCGCGCGAGGTCTCCCACGCGCTGCGCGCGAGCGGCGGAGCGCCGTCGAGCGGGGCGTACTCGATGCCGTGGTAGATCTCGTCGGAGATCAGGCGGACGCCCTCCTCCTCGCACCAGGACGCCAGCGCGGCGAGCTCGGCGGGCAGCAGCATGGTGCCGGTGGGGTTGGCCGGGCTGGCGACGACCAGCCCGCGCAGCGGTGCCTCACGGTGCACCGCCGCCACCTGCTCCACCGTCGGCTGGAAGCGGCTCTCGGCGCCGGCGGGGATCTCGACCACGTCGCAGCCGAGCGCGGCCAGCACGTTGCGGTAGCAGGGGTAGCCGGGGCGGGCCATCGCGACCCGGTCGCCCGCCTCGAACGCCGCGAGGAACGCCAGCAGGAAGCCGCCGCTGCTGCCGGTGGTCACCACGACCTCGTCGGGGTCGACGTCGATCCCGTGCGCCCGCTGGTGGTGGCCGGTGATCGCCTCGCGCAGCTCCCGGATGCCCGTCGCCGGCGTGTAGCCGAGCGCCTCGCCCGACTGCAGCAGCCGAACCGCCGCGGCGGTCACCGGCGCCGGAGCCCCGGTGCTGGGCTGTCCGGCGAGCAGGTTGAGCACGTCACCGTGGGTGCGCTGCCGCTCGGCGGAGGCCGCGAGGAGGTCCATGACGTGGAACGGCGGGACGTTGGCACGGCTCGCGACGGCGAGGCGGTCAGGGGTCACTGCACGACCCTACGGCGGTCGTCGAGTCGTGACCTATGACCGTTCAGTCGTGACCTCTGCCCGTTCGATCGGGACGTCAGGCCGTTCACTCGGGAGCTCGACCGTCACAGGTCCCGATTCGACCGTGACAGGTCCCGACTCAACTGGCGGAGGGCATCGAGCGGGCGGCGGCCCGCGCCGCGGCGAGGCCGGCGCGCCGGCCGAAGAACGAGCCCTCGCCCAGCTGGGTGCCCGAGCAGTAGCCCTTGCCGTCCTGGGCGATGTTGGACGCGCAGGCGCCCGCGGCGTACAGGCCGGGCACGACGGAGCCGTCCGGGCGCTGCACCTCGGCGTCCACCGTGGTGCGCATCCCGCCGAGGGTGAAGCCGGCGTACATCGCCTTGCCGAGGGTCAGGTCGAAGACCGCCCAGGGTCCGACCGCCTGCGGCGCGAGCCAGTCGGGGTGCTTGTGGAAGTCGGGGTCCTCCCCGCGGGCCGCGTGCTCGTTGTAGCGGTCGAGGGTCGCCTGCACCGACCCGGTCGGCAGGTCGAGGGCCTGCTCCAGCTCCGCGACGGTCTCGTAGCCGTCCACGAGCGGGACCAGCGGGTACTTGGCGTACTCCACGTGCTCGCTGTCGACGACGAGGTACGCCGAGGAGCCGGGCTGTTCCATGACGAACTGCGACGTGCGCGAGTGGTAGGAGTCCTCGGCCACGAACCGCCGGCCCTCGCGGTTGACGATCACACCGGTCAGCAGCACCGACGGCGGGTAGAACGGCGCGGTGACGAACGGCTCGTCCATGTGCCGCAGCTCCGCGCCGGCCGAGACCCCGAGCCGGATGCCGAGGCCGTCGTCGTAGGTCGAGCCGAGGACGAAGGGCTTCTCGGCGAGGCGGGGGGTGTGCTCGGCGACCATGTCGGGGTTCATGACGAACCCGCCGGCGGCCAGGACCACCCCGGACGCGCGGACGTGGCCTGTCGTCTCGAACGAGCGCCACGCCACCCCCGCGACGCCGCCGGTCCCGCCGGGGGAGTCGTCGACGACGAGGTTGGTCACCCCGGTCTCGTAGCGCACCTCGACGCCGGCCTCCGCGAGCCGGTCGCGCAGCAGGTCCATCACCATCTTGGTGCCCTCGGTGTCGCCGGCGACCGGAACCTTGTGCCCCCGTGGCGCGGGGCGGGCCTGGTCGCGGTAGGGCCACACCTTCTCGCTGCCGGTGAACATCAGTCCCTCCGTGCCGGGCTGGATCACCGCCTTCTCCGGGTAGTAGGACCGCTCGAACTCGAACCCGAGCGCCTCCAGCCACCCGAAGTGCTCCACGGAGCCCTCGCAGTAGGCGCGGATCTTGTCGTGCTCGGGGTCCTTGGAGACCGCGACCAGGTAGTCGTACATCGCCTCCGGCGAGTCCTCGTGGCCGGTGGCCTGCTGCACGGCGGTGCCGCCGCCGAGGTAGAAGTGGCCGCCGGACATGCTGGACGTCCCGCCGTGGACGGCGGCGCGCTCGAGCACCAGCACCCGGGCACCGGCGCGCGCGGCCTCCAGCGCCGCGCAGCCGCCGGAGATCCCGAACCCGACCACCACCACGTCGTACGCCGGGGTGTCGGCGGGGAGGGTGGAGGCCGGGACGGTGACGGGGATGTCGGTGCCGTTGCTCATGGACGGAATCTAGAACAAGTTCCACTTTCGTGCGATCCTTCGGCGGTGGACGACCCCGACCGCCTGGTCCTCGTCGCCGTCGACGGGTCCGAGCACGAGCTTCCCCTCCGCGGTTCCGAGCCGCTGGTGGTCGACGCGGACGAGCTGGCAGCGGCGACCGGCTGGGCGCTCCGACCGGTCGGGCTGTGCCGCGACGACACCTGCGTGCCGCTCCTCGGCCGCACCATCACCGACCCGGACGACGCCACGCTGGTCCGGCTGGCGGACTGGGCGCAGGCCCTCGGGCTCCTCCTCGCCGGGGACGCGACCGAGGGCGTCGTCGCCCTCGCCCCGTCGGCCGCGGCCCGCGGCCGGGAGCTCGGTGACGGGCGCGCGCCGAGCCTCACGCTGCCCGACGTCGACGGCAACCCCGTCTCCTTCGACGACCTCTCCGGCCAGAAGCGGGTCCTCGTCACCTGGGCCTCGTGGTGCGGCTGCCGGCACGAGCTCGCCAGCTGGCAGCAGCTCCAGGACGAGCTGGCCGACACCGGGCTGAGGATCTTCTCGGTCGCCCTCGACGCCGACCCGGAGGACTCCCGCCCGTGGATCGACGCCGGCGCACCGACGTACCCCGTCGCCGTCGACACCGCCCACGTCACCGCCGAGCGGTACGGCATCACCAACGTGCCGTCGGTCGTCTGGGTCGACGAGGACGACCGGATCGTCAAGCCGCCGACGATCGCGCCGGGCGACGACCAGTTCGTCGACTTCACCCGGATCAGCAGCGCGCAGCACCACGACGCCCTGCGCCGCTGGGCGCGCCACGGGGAGCTGCCGGCGAGCGCGGCCACCCCGATGCCGGAGCGCACCGACGACGAGCAGCGCGCGCTGGCCGAGCGACGCGTCGCGGCGTACCTCCAGCGCAGCGGTCGCACCGCCGCCGCCCGAGCCCACCTGGCCCGCGCCCAAGAGCTGGCACCGTGGGACTGGACCGTGCGCCGCGGCGGGATCATGATGACCGGCGGCGACCCCTTCCTCGGTGAGGAGTTCACCTCCTTCTGGGAGGAGTGGGACGCGTCGGGGCGACCCGGCTACACGCCCACCGCCTGAGCGAGGCCCTCCTGCCGGCGGACGCGGACGGCCGCCGGTGGCCCGGTGGCGCCCGCTAGACTGCGGACCCGCCGCCCCGCCCGTGAGGTGACATGAGCTTCGACGCCCACCAGCTGGACATGTTCCTGCTGGTCGGCTCGGCCGTCACCCTGCTGGCCGTCCTCGCGGTCCGGGCGTCGAGCGGGGCCGGCCTGCCCAGCCTGCTGGTCTACCTGCTCATGGGAGTGCTGCTCGGCGAGAGCGGCATCGGGATCCCGTTCGAGGACGCCGAGGTCGCTCACGCCCTCGGCTTCGGGGCACTGGTCCTCATCCTGGCCGAGGGCGGCCTGACCACGAGCTGGCGGGAGATCCGGCCGGCGATGCGGCTCGGCATCGCCCTGTCGACCCTGGGTGTCGCGATCTCCGTGGCAGTCGTCGCGTGTGCCGGCCACTACCTGCTGGGTCTCGACTGGCAGCTCGCGGTCCTGCTGGGTGCGACCACGTCGGCCACCGACGCGGCCGCGGTCTTCTCCGTCCTGCGCTCGGTGCCGCTGCCCCGGCGTCTCACCGGGGCGCTCGAGGCGGAGTCCGGCCTCAACGACGCCCCGGTCGTGGTGCTGGTGGTCCTGGTCTCGACCGGCGCGGCGGCGGAGGACGGGCCGTGGGTGATGGCTGCGCTCATCGTCTTCGAGCTGGTCGCGGGCATCGGCATCGGGCTCGCCGTCGGCTTCGGTGGTGGGTGGCTGATGCGGCGGGTGGCGCTGCCGGTCTCCGGCCTCTACCCCATCGCCGTGCTGGCGCTGGCCGTCCTGGCCTACGGAACCGGCGCCGCCCTCCACGCCTCCGGCTTCGCCGCGGTGTACGTCGCAGCGCTGGTGCTCGGGAACGCCGAGCTGCCGCACCGGGCCGCCACCCGGTCCTTCGCCGAGGGCGTCGCGTGGATCGCCCAGATCGGCCTCTTCGTCATGCTCGGCCTGCTCCTCTCGCCCGCGCGGCTGACGTGGGAGGTCGTGGGGCTGGCCTTCGCGGCGGGCCTGGTGCTGACCTTCGTCGCCCGACCGCTGTCGGTCCTGGCGTGCTCGTTGGTCCAGCGGATGCCGCCGCGCGAGCTGGCCTTCATCTCCTGGGCGGGCCTGCGGGGCGCGGTCCCGATCGTGTTCACCACCATCCCCCTCGCCGAGGGGGTGGACGGTGCGGACACCCTGTTCGACATCGTCTTCGTGATGGTGGTGATCTACACGCTGCTGACCGGCCCCACGCTGCCGCTGGTCGCCCGGGTGCTGAAGGTGGCCAGGCGCTCGGAGCCGCGTGACCTGGAGCTCGAGGCGGCGCCGCTGGAGCGGATCGCAGCCGACCTGCTCCAGATCACCATCAGCCCTCGCTCCCTGCTGCACGGCGTCGAGGTGGGGGAGCTGCGGCTGCCCGAGGGCGCCTCGGTGTCGATGGTGATCCGCGGTGACGAGACGATCGTGCCGGAGCGGCGCACCGTGCTGCGCCGCGGGGACGACCTGCTGGTGGTGACGCCCCGTCGGCTGCGGGAGCCGACCGAGGAGCGGCTCCGCCAGGTCAGCCGCGGCGGCCGGCTCGGCCAGTGGCTCGGGGGCGGGACCGGTTAGTCGCTCCGGCGTCAGGACGGCGGGCTGCAGATCGTCACGTCGTTGCGGGCCTTGACCGCCTTGCGGCCCTTGACGAGCTTCCGGAAGCCGTCGCCGACGACCACGGTCACCCCGGCGGTGGTCGTGTCCCGCCGGACCACCTCCACGTCCTTGCCGAGCCTGCTGGCGACCAGCCGCGCGGCCGGGCTCCCGGGCGTCTCGGTCCACACCTGAGCGCCCGCGACCTCGGTGTCCTCCGGCGCGTTGCCGGTCTGGCCGCGCCCGAAGCCCTCGTCCTCGAAGAGGCCCAGAGTGCGGCCGGCCAAGCCCTCGCGATCGCCGGCGTTCAGCACGCTCACGGTCACCTGGTCGGGGAAGACGCGGGTGCCGGCGGTGATGGTGGTCTCCAGGCACGTAGGCGCCTCGACCCGGCCGGGGAACGGCTTGGTGGCGGCCGACCAGCCCCACGCCGCACCGGCCACGACGAGGACGAGCAGGAGTCCCATGGTCAGCAGCGTGCGCAGCCGGTCGTCGAGGCGTCCCGCCATCAGCCCGCTCCCTCCAGGCTGTGCACGCGCGCGTGCAGCACGAGCCGCTGCTGCAGGGCCGCCCGCAGGGCCCGGTGCAGGCCGTCCTCGAGGTAGAGCTCGCCGCGCCACAGCACGACGTGGGCGAAGAGGTCGCCGTAGAAGGTGGAGTCCTCGTCGAGGAGCGCCGCCAGCTGGAGGGTGTCCTTGGTGGTCACCAGCTGGTCGAGCCGGACCTGTCGGGGCGGCAGGGCCGCCCAGGCGCGGGAGGTCAGCCCGTGCTCGGGGTAGGGCCGTCCGTCCCCGACCCGCTTGAAGATCACGTGCCGACCATAGCGAGGCGGCCGGCACGGCCCCGTACGCGTGGGTCGTCCGAACCACGACGATGCGCGCGGGACCGTTCGCACCGGCCGGCCGCGACCTGCGTGAGGCGCGCCGGCCGGTGCGGGTCTCAGACCGACCAGCGCACCGAGTCGTCGACCAGGTCGGCGAGCGCGTGGACGCCGCGCAGGTCGGCGCGCTGGTCCATCAGGCGGGTGAGGGCCTGCGAGTGTCGGGTCCGGAGCGCGGCGCGCTGCTCGCGGATCCGCTCGAGCCGCTGGTCGATCGACGTGGGGTCAGCCATGACGTCCTCCAAGGGTGCTGGTCGGGAGCCCGGGGTGTCGGGCGGTCGGTGAGGAGGACGCTGCCGCAGGAACATCGCCGGGCGGTTGACTCCCGGTTACGGGGACGTTTAACTCGCGTGCGGCGCGTGTGATCTACGTTGCAGCGATGACCAGCGAGTCCTCGCCCACCAGCGCCGACGACGCCCGCGACGTGGCCGAGATCTGCCGTCTGAAGTACACCTACCTCCGCACGCTCGACACCAAGGCGTGGGAGGAGTTCGAGGGCTGCTTCGTCCCGGAGGCCACCGGCGACTACAACGGCCTGGTCTTCGACGACCGCGCGGCACTCGTCGGCTACATGCGCGAGCACCTCACCGACGGGATGATCACGCTCCACCAGGCGCACCACCCCGAGATCACCATCGAGGGGGACTCCGCCACCGGCCGCTGGTACCTCCAGGACAAGGTCATCGTCGAGGCCTTCCGGTACGTCCTGGAGGGCGCCGCGATCTACACCGACCGGTACGTCCGCACGCCCGGAGGCTGGCGGGTGGCCCACACCGGCTACCGGCGCACCTACGAGATGACCTGGAACATGGACGACGTACCCAGCCTGAAGGTCAGCGGGCCCGGGACGCACACGCACGTGTGAGGGAAGGCAGGGAGGCGTCAGCATCCCAAGTGAACTTGGGATGCTGACGCCTCGCTGCTGTGGCAACACCCGAGAAGCGACAGGAAAGGCCGCGATGCACCGTCCGCACCACGCGACGGCGCCTGCCGCAGGCGCCCGTGGTCAGAGGGCCAGGTCGGTCCAGGCCACCTGCACGACCTCGGTCCCCCGGTCGCGGGTGACCAGCCGGCCGCGGCCGGGCGGTGCCGGTGCCGACCTCAGGTTGCCCAGCAGCGGGCCCTCGTCGGGGCTGCCCGACAGCAGCAGGCCGGGCATCGCCAGGTCGCGCATCGACTGGATCACCGGCTCGTAGAGCGCGCGCGAAGCGCCGCCGGAGCGGCGCGCCACCACCAGGTGCAGCCCCACGTCGCGAGCCTGGGCCATCAGGGGCTGGAGCACGCTCACGGGCGAGGACTGCTGGGTCGCCACCAGGTCGTAGTCGTCGACGAGGACGAAAACCTCCGCACCGGTCCACCAGGTCCGGTTGCGCAGCTGGTCGGGGGTCACGTCCGGTCCGGGGATCCGGTTCTGCAGGTACGCCGCGAGGTCGGCGAGGGCGGGCTGGGCCTGGGTCGCGGAGGTCAGGTAGTTGAGCAGGTACTCCTCCGGGACCTCGCCCAGCAGCGACCGGCGGTAGTCGACCACGACCAGCTGCGCCTCGCGCGGCCCGCGCGTCCGCATCACCTCGCGGGCGTAGGCGCGCAGCAGGGCACTCTTCCCGGACCGGCCGTCGCCGAAGACGAGCAGGTGCGGCTCGGCCTCCGGGTCGAGCCCGACGGGCGCCAGCTCCTTCTCGTCGACGCCGAGCAGCAGGTGCCGGTCCTCGGCGCGGGTACCCTCGGCGCTCGCGGCACTGGCGGCCTCCGCGAGCCGGCGCACCTCCTCCAAGGTGATCCGGTCGGGCAGCAGCCGCAGCTTCGGCCCGGCGGGGCCCGTCCACGCCGCCGCCACCCGGCGGACCAGGTCCTCGACGCCGTCGCCGAGGGTCTCGGTGCCGCTGTCGCCGTCGATGCGCGGCAGCGCACCGAGGAAGTGCAGCTTGTCCGGGACCAGGCCGCGGCCCGGGCGGCCCGAGGGCACCAGCTGGGCGACCTTGCGGTCGATCTCGGAGTCCATGGCGTCACCGAGGCGCAGCTCGAGCCTGGTCCCGAACATGTCGCGCATGGCGGCCCGGAAGTCCGACCACCGGGTCGCCGCGGCGACGACGTGGACGCCGAAGGTGAGCCCGCGGGTGGCCAGCTGCTGGATCTCCAGCTCGAGGTCGTCGAAGTCGGCCCGCAGCGTGCTCCAGCCGTCGACGACGAGGAAGACGTCGCCGTACCCGTCGTCGACGCGGCCCGTGGCGCGCCGGGTTCGGTAGGTCTCGATCGAGTCGATCCCGTGGCGGCGGAAGTAGGCCTCCCGCCGGTCGACCACCCCCTGCACCTCGGCCAGCACCCGGCGCACGACGTCGGGCTCCGACCGGCTGGCGAGGCCGGAGACGTGCGGGAGGCCGGCGAGCGGCGCGAAGGTGCCGCCACCGAAGTCGAGCACGAAGAACTGCGACTCGAGCGGGGTGGTGGTGAGCGCGAGGCTGGTGACGACGGTGCGCAGCAGGGTGCTCTTGCCCGAGCGCGGGCCGCCGACGACCGCCACGTGGCCGCTCGCGCCGGCGAGGTCCACCGTGAGGGTGTCGCGGCGCTGCTCGCGCGGCCGGTCGACGGTGCCGAGCGGCACCACCAGGCCGCCGAGGTCGCGCCAGGCGGGCGCGACGAGGCCCAGCGCCGGGTCCTCGACCAGCCCGGGCATCAGCTGGTCGAGGGTGTCGGGGGCGTCGAGCGGCGGCAGCCACACCTGGTGGGCGGGTGCGCCCCGGCCGGCCATGTGGGTGACCGCGATGTCGAGCAGGGACTCCTGGCCGGCACCCTCGGGCACCGCCACGGTGGCGGGCTCGGGCTCGGCCTCCGGGAGCTCGAGGGCCTGCACCTCGGCGACCGTGAACGGCAGGATCCCGCCGACGTGCCCGCTCTCGTCGCGGCGGACCCGCGCGCGACCCGTCGGCGGTCCGGAGACATAGGCGGCCTTGAAGCGGACGAGCGCCGTCGGGTCCGGCTTGAGGTAGCCCAGCCCGGGCACCGGCGGCAGCTCGTAGGCGTCGGGCACGCCGAGGACCGAGCGCGACTCCTGGGCGCTGAAGGTCCGCAGGCCGACCCGGTAGGACAGGTGCGACTCCAGGCCGCGCAGCCGTCCCTCCTCGAGGCGCTGGCTGGCCAGGAGCAGGTGCAGGCCGAGGGAGCGGCCCAGCCGGCCGATCGCCACGAAGAGGTCGATGAACTCCGGCTTGGCCGAGAGGAGCTCGGAGAACTCGTCGACGACGATGAACAGCGACGGCAGCGGCGCGAGGTCCTCCCCGGCGGCGCGCGCCTTCTCGTAGTCGCGGACCGAGGCGAAGTTGCCGGCCTCCCGCAGCAGCTCCTGGCGGCGCACCATCTCGCCGGAGAGCGCGTCCTGCATCCGGTCGACCAGGGTCAGCTCGTCGGCGAGGTTGGTGATCACCGCGGAGACGTGCGGCATCCCGCTCATGCCGGCGAAGGTGGCGCCACCCTTGAAGTCGACGAGCACCAGGTTCAGCTGCTCGGGGCTGTGGGTCATCGCCAGGCCGAGCACCAGGGTGCGCAGGAACTCCGACTTCCCCGAGCCGGTGGCGCCGACGACCAGCCCGTGCGGGCCCATGCCCTGCTGCGCGGACTCCTTGATGTCGAGGTGGACCGGGGCGCCGCCCTCTCCGAGGCCGACGGGGACCCGCAGCCGGTCCCGCGCCGGGCGGGGACGCCAGGCCGTGGTCGGGTCGAAGCGGCGTACGTCGCCCAGCCCGAGCAGCTCCATGAAGTCCGTCGGGCCGGTGATCTCCCCGCCGGTGGGCTCGACGACGCCCGAGGCGACCGTGTGCAGCGGGGTGAGCCGCCGGGCGCACGCCTCCGCCGTGGCGAGGTCGCACTGGTCGGCGTGGGCGGCGACCGGCTCCTCGCGCAGCCGGACCGCCAGCACCGGCTGGCGGACGTCGTCGGAGCGGCGACGGCCGTCCTCGAGCTGGATGCGCAGCCGGGTGGCGTCCTCGAGCTCGCCCCAGCGGGCCGGCAGGTCCAGCAGGGTGACGCCGTGGAGGCCGTCGGGCGGCACGACGTGGTTGCCCGGGGGCAGCTCGCCGCCGTCGATGACCAGCAGGATGTGCGGCGTGGCCGGCCGCTCGTCGGCGCCGAACCGCGGCCGGTCGCCGAGGTCGGGCGGCAGCAGCGCCGCGAGGTCACCGAGACCGGTGGTGACCATCCGCATCGGGCCGGCGGCGTCGGACTGCTGTGCGCTCTGGGCGTGGGGCAGCCACTTCACCCAGTCCCAGTGGGCGAGGGTCCGCTCGGAGGCCAGCACGGCGACGAGCAGGTGCTCGGGGGAGTGGAAGGTGGCCGCCGAGCAGATCATCGCGCGGGCCAGCGACCGGGCGGCCTCCTCGGGCCCGCACAGCTCGATGCGGTCGAAGGCCCGCAGGTCCACCGCTGCGGGGAGGTCCGGCTGGAGCCGGTGCACCACGAGGAGCCGGTGCAGGGCGGAGGCGGCGGCCGGGTCGACCTGGTCGATGGGCGCGCTCTCCGGCGGCACCAGGTCGAGCATCAACGGCTGCGCGCAGGTCCCGTAGCGGACGTGGAGGAAGTTCGGGTCCGTGGTGGCGTGCCCCCACACCCGGGAGCGCTCCTCGGCGACCGCGGGCAGGGCGGCCGGCTCGGGGTGGTGCCAGGTCAGGGCCCGGCGCTGCTGGTCGGCGGCGTCACGCGCGAGTCGGCGGACGGTGGCGAGGTAGCGGAGGTACTCGGTGCGGGAGCCGGTGACCTGCTGGACCCGTTGCTTCCGCTGCCGGTCGACCTGGACGAGGATGAAGCCGACGGTGGCGAAGAGGAACATGCCGGCGGCGATGTAGCTGCGGCCGCCGCTGCCGCCCATCGTGGCCACCAGCACGATCGACCCCAGGCTGCCGAGCATCGGGATGGCGTTCATCAGCACGCCCCCGGCGCCCTCGTGCGGCTCCAGCGGCGGCGGTGGCTGCAGCACGATCTGGCCGGAGGGCAGCTCCGGGGCCTCGACCCGCCCACCGCGCAGCGTCGTACTCACACCCAGGCTCCTCGCTGACGTCGCCGCAGGGCGCTCGGGTCGCCGGCGCGGTCGCGGCGATGATAGGCAGCGCCGGGGCCGGCGGCCAGTGCACCCGGCGGCTGTCCCCGGCTACCCTCCGTGCCACGCGGAGGGGCGGTGTGCCGTCGCACTGCAGGATGCCGGGACGGGAGGCGCGATGACCGGACGCACGGGCGACCTCGTCGTGCTGAGCGTGCACGGCTCGCGCGGCGTCCTCGACCTCGTCGTCCCGGCGGACGGCGACGCCCGCGAGGTGGCGGCGGCGTACGCCGAGCAGGCCGGCCTGCCGGTGGCACCTGTCCTCGTCCGGAGCACCGGCCGGCCCCTCCCCGCGTCGGTCCCGCTGGCCGAGGCCGGGGTCGGGTCGGGCAGCGTGCTGGTCGCGCTGCTGCCCGGTGACCAGCCCGGTGACCAGCCCGGCGGCCGGCCCGGCGACCGGCCCGGCGACCGGCCCGGCGACCGGCCCGGCGACCGGCCAGGTGAGCTGCCCGGTGGGCTGCCCGGCGACCACACGGGGTGGCCGGCCGACGGCCGTGACGAGGCCGGTCCCGGCTCCTCCGCCCTGGCTGCCACGTGGTGCGTGCTCGCCGGTGCCGCTGCGGCGCTGGGCGGTTGGCTCGCGGCCTCGAGTGCCGCCGGTGGTGTCCGCACCGCGGCGGTGGCCGCCCTCGTCGTCGGCGCCCTCCTGGCCCTGGTGCCGGTCGGTCGCCTCGCCGGCCACCGCGCCGCCGTCGCACCCGTCTTCGGCGGCGCAGCGGCGCTGGCGGTGGTCTGGGACCCGGCGCCCGAGCGGCTGCCCGGGGTCCTCGGCACCGCGGCGCTGGCCGCAGCCGTGGTGGCGGCCGTGGCGCGCGCCCTCCACGAGCGCGCCGAGGAGGCCCTGCGCACCTGGGTCGTCGGCGGGCTGGCCGTCTTCGCGACCACGGCGCTCGGCACCCTGGCCGGTGTGGCGCCGCAGGTCGTGTGGGCGGTGCTGCTCGTCGCAGCGGTGCTCGCCGCCCGCGTGGTCCCGAGCTGGGCGGTCGACGTGCCCGACCAGCTGCTGGTCGACCTCGAGCGCCTGGCCGTCACGGCCTGGTCGGCCCGGGACCGCCCGCCCGGCCGCCGCCGGCGCACGCTCGTGCGGGCCGAGTCGGTGGCCGCCGTCGCC
>NZ_JBNCOG010000045.1:0-23977 GCF_051280745.1 Nocardioides ureilyticus
CTCTCGCGGGAGGCGGCCCCGGTCTCCGGGGCCGGCCGTGCCCCCCCCCCCCCCCGGGGGGGGGCCCCCCCCGGGGGGGGCCCCCCCCCGGCCAGCCGGCCGAGCCCGAGCCGGGCGGTCGCTCACTCGTCCGCCGTCTCCTCGCCCGGGTGCTGGCGTGGGTGCACCGGGTGCTCGCCTGGGTGCGCCGGGTGCCGCGCCGGGTCTCCGCCTTCCTCGCCGTCCACGGCTGGGTGCGGCTGGTCCTGTTCCTGACCGCGCCGCTGGCCTGGCTGGTCCTCATCTACGTCGTGGCGCTGGCCGCGCTGCTCGTCGCGGCGTTCTGGTCCGTCGACAGCTTCACCGGCGAGATCGACCGGTCCTGGACCATCGACAACCTCCGCGAGCTGGTCACCGAGCCGCTCTACCGCACGGTCACCCTGCGGACCCTCGGCGTCGCCGCCCTCGTCACGGTGATCGACGTGGCCATCGCGCTGCCGATCGCCTACTACATGGGCAAGGTGGCCAGCCCGCGCGTGCGCCGGGCGCTGGTCATCGCGGTGCTCACGCCGCTGTGGGCCAGCTACCTGGTCAAGGCCTTCGCGTGGCGCTCCCTGCTCTCCGACGCCGGCCTGGTCGACTGGGCCGCGGGCCTGCTGGGCATGGAGGGGCCGGGCTACGGCCTGACCGCCGTCGTGATCACCCAGGCCTACATCTGGCTGCCCTACGTCATCCTGCCGATCTACGCCGGCGTCGAGCGCGTCCCCGACTCGCTCCTCGAGGCGTCGGGGGACCTGGGGGCGTCCGCCTGGACGACGACGCGCGCGGTGGTGGTGCCGCTGCTGCTCCCGGCGGTGGTGGCCGGCACCATCTTCAGCTTCTCGCTGACGCTGGGTGACTACATCACCGTCAACATCGTCGGCGGCGCGAACCAGATGCTCGGCAACCTCGTCTACGTCAACGTCGGTGCCGCCAACAACCTGCCGCTCGCCGCGGCGATCGCCCTCATCCCGATCGTCATCATGTTCGGCTACCTCGCCGCCGTGCGCCGTACCGGCGCGCTCGACAACCTCTGACGGCGCTCCCCGGACCGTCGTCAGCCCACCCGGAGACTCCTCGTGACCCTCAGCCCGCTCGCCCGCCGCCTGCTCGCCACGGCCACCGGCGTGATCCTGTTCGTGATGTACGCGCCGTTGGCCATCGTGGTGCTCAACTCCTTCAACGCCGACCCCTCGATGACGTGGCCGCCGTCGGGCTTCACGACCGACTGGTGGGTGCGGGCGTACCACAGCCAGGGTGCTCGGGACGCGGTGTGGACGAGCGTGCAGGTGGCGCTGGCCTCGACGGCCGTCGCGCTGCTGCTCGGCACGCTGGCGGCGTTCGCCCTGCAGCGGTTCGACTTCTTCGGCAAGCACAGCGTCAACCTGCTGGTCATCCTGCCGATCGCGCTGCCCGGCGTCGTCACCGGCATCGCGCTGAACAACGCCTTCCGCGGCGTGCTCGCCATCGAGCTGTCGGTGATGACCCTGATCGTGGCCCACGCGACGTTCTGCATCGTCACCGTGTTCAACAACGTCATCGCGCGGGTCCGCCGGATGGGCGGCAACCTGGAGGAGGCCTCCTCCGACCTCGGCGCCGGGCTGTGGACGACGTTCCGGCTGGTGACGCTGCCGCAGCTCAGGTCGGCCCTGCTGGCGGGCGGGCTGCTGGCGTTCGCGCTGAGCTTCGACGAGATCATCGTGACCACGTTCACCGCCGGGCCCGGGACCACCACGCTGCCGATCTGGATCCTCAACAACCTGTTCCGGCCCAACCAGGCGCCGGTCGTCGCGGTCGTCGCCGTGGTCCTGATCCTGGTGTCCCTGGTGCCGATCTGGCTGGCCCAGCGGCTCTCCGGCGACACTGACGTGGTTCGCTGAGCCCAGCCCCGAACGACCCGACCGACCCGACCCCTCGGCGCCCCCGGGCGCCACGTCCGAAGGAGACAGACATGAGCACGTACGCCGTCGTCGACCCCGCCACGGGGGAGCAGGTCAAGACCTACCCCACCGACTCCGACGAGCAGGTGATGGCTGCGGTCGGGAAGGCCCACGAGGCCCACCGGCAGTGGGCCCGCACCACGCCGGTCGAGGAGCGCGCCGCGCTGGTCGGCCGGGTGGCGGAGCTGCACACCGAGCGCCGCCAGGAGCTGGCCGAGGCGATGGTCCGCGAGATGGGCAAGCCGCTCGACGACGCCCTCGGCGAGGTCGACTTCAGCGCCGCCATCTACTCCTACTACGCCGAGAACGCCGCGCAGTTCCTGGCCGACGAGCCGATCACGCTGCTCGAGGGCGAGGGCTCCGCGGTGGTCAAGAAGCGGCCGCTGGGCGTGCTGCTCGGGATCATGCCGTGGAACTTCCCGGCCTACCAGGTCGCGCGCTTCGCCGGCCCGAATCTCGCGGCCGGCAACACCATCGTGCTCAAGCACGCCCCGCAGTGCCCGGACTCCGCGGCGCTGCTCGAGCAGCTCATCCGCGACGCCGGCTTCCCCGAGGGCGCCTACGTCAACGTCTACGCCACCAACGAGCAGATCGAGCAGGTGATCGCCGACCCGCGCGTGCAGGGGGTCTCCCTCACCGGCTCCGAGCGGGCAGGCGCCGCCGTCGCCGAGATCGCCGGCCGGCACCTGAAGAAGGTCGTGCTCGAGCTCGGCGGCTCCGACCCCTTCATCGTGCTCTCGACCGACGACCTCGACGCCACGGTCGAGGCCGCCGTCGCCGCGCGCCTCGACAACACCGGGCAGGCCTGCAACGCCGGCAAGCGCGTCATCGTGCTCGAGGACCTCTACGACGACTTCGTCGCCCGCTACACCGAGAAGATGCTCGGCACCGAGGCGGCGCCGCTGTCGTCGGAGGCGGCGGCGCAGCGGCTCGAGGAGCAGGTCTCCGGCGCGGTCGCCGAGGGCGCCTCGCTCGCCACCGCCGGCGAGCGCCGCGGCGCGTGGTACGCCCCCGGCGTGCTGACCGGCATCGAGCCGACGCACGACGCCTACCACGAGGAGCTGTTCGGCCCGGTCGCGATGGTCTTCAAGGCCCGCGACGAGGCGCACGCCATCGAGATCGCCAACGACACGCCGTACGGCCTGGGCTCCTACGTCTTCACCACCGACCCCGAGCAGGCGCAGCGGGTCGCGGAGCAGATCGAGGCCGGCATGGTCTTCATCAACGGCGTGGGCGCCGAGGGCGCGGAGCTGCCGTTCGGCGGGGTCAAGCGCTCCGGCTTCGGCCGCGAGCTCGGCCGGTTCGGCATCGAGGAGTTCCTCAACCGCAAGCTGGTCCGCACCGTCGCCTGAGCCCGCGCCCAGGCACAGACCGAGACACACGAAGGGCCCGGCACCGCGTTCGCGGTGCCGGGCCCTTGCGCTCGCCTGCGGCGGGGATCGCCCGTCGTCAGGCGGGCCAGTCGACGCTGAGGTACTGCGTCTCCTGGAACTCCCGGAGCCCCTCGCGCGCACCCTCGCGGCCCAGGCCGCTCTGCTTGACGCCGCCGAACGGCGCCGACGGGTCGGAGACCAGGCCGCGGTTGATGCCGACCATGCCGGCGTCGATCGCCTCGCCGAGGCGCAGCGCCCGGCCGAGGTCGCCGGCGAAGACGTACGCGGCGAGGCCGTACTCGGTGTCGTTGGTCAGCCCGAGCAGCTCCTCGTCGGTCGACCAGGTGACGACCGGCGCCACGGGCCCGAAGACCTCCTCCTGCACGATCGCCGCGTCGGGGGCGACGTCGACCAGGACGGTCGGCGGGTAGAAGTGGCCGGCCGCCTCGGGCATCGTCGCCTGGTGGCTGATCCGGGCCCCGGCCGACACCGCCTCGTCGACGGTACGCCGGACCCGGTCCCGCGCCGCGGCGGTGATGAGCGGGCCGATCGCGCAGCCGTCGGCCGCGGGGCCGACGCTCAGCGCCTCGACGGCGGCGCCGAAGCGCGCGACGAACTCCTCCGCCACGTCCTGGTGGACGTAGAGCCGGTTGGCCGCGGTGCACGCCTGCCCGCCGTTGCGGAACTTCGCGATCATCGCGCCGGCGACGGCGGCGTCGAGGTCGGCGTCCTCGGTGACCACGAACGGCGCGTTGCCGCCGAGCTCCATCGAGGCGTTGAGGACCCGGTCGGCCGCCTGGCGCAGCAGGACCCGGCCGACGCCGGTGCTGCCGGTGAAGGAGACCTTGCGGACCCGCTCGTCGGCCAGCCAGGTGCTGACCACGCTGGCGGCGTCGGTCGTGGTGACGACGTTGACGACGCCCTCGGGGACCCCCGCCTCGGTGAGCAGCCGGGCGACCGCGAGCGCGGTGAGCGGCGTCTCGGCCGCCGGCTTGAGGACCACGGTGCACCCGGCGGCGAGCGCCGGGCCGATCTTGCGGGTGGCCATCGCGGCGGGGAAGTTCCACGGCGTCACGAGCGCCGCGACCCCGACCGGGCGGTGGGTGACGATGCTGCGGGTGCCACCGGCCGGCGACTCGCCGTAGTCGCCCCCGGCGCGGACCGCCTCCTCGGCGAACCAGCGGAAGAACTCCGCGGCGTACCCGACCTCGGCAGCGGCGTCGGCCAGCGACTTGCCGTTCTCCCGGGCGATCAGCGTGGCGAGCTCGTCGCGGTCGCGGAGCATCAGCCGGTGCGCCTCGGCCAGCGCCTCGGAGCGCACCCGGGGTGCGGTGCGCGACCAGGTGCGGAAGGCCTCGGCGGCCCGGTCCACGGCCCGCGTGGCCTCGTCGGCGCCGTGGTCGGGGACCTCGGCGAGGACGGCGAGGGTGGCGGGGTCCTCGACGCTGAACGTCGGCACGTCGGCAGGCGTCGCGGCTTGCTCGAGCAGGGTGTCGGTCACGGGTAGAGCCCTCTCTGTCGGTGGGCCTCGGCCACCCGGCGGACGGCGAGGCAGGTGGCGGCGGTGCGCAGGGGCACCTGCCGTCGGGTGGACTCGGCGAGCACCTGCTGCCAGGCGCTGGCCATGCGGTCGGCGAGCCGGGCCTCGACCTCGGCCTCGCTCCACCAGTACGCCTGGTTGGCCTGCACCCACTCGAAGTAGGAGACGACCACGCCGCCGGCGTTGGCGAGGATGTCGGGGACCACGAGGACGCCCTGCTCCTCCAGGAGCCGGTCGGCCTCGGTGGTGGTGGGGCCGTTGGCGCCCTCGACGACGACCCGGGCGCGGACCGAGCCGGCGTTGTCGGCGTGGAGCACGCCCTCGACGGCCGCGGGCACGAGCAGGTCGACGTCCAGCGCCAGCAGGGTCGCCTGGTCGACCGGCTGGGCGCCGGCGAACCCGGTGACGGTGCCGGTCTCGTCGACGTGGGCCTCCAGCGCCGCGAGGTCCAGCCCGTCGGCGCAGTGCACCCCGCCGTACTGGTCGCTCACGGCGAGCACCCGGACGCCGGCCTCGTCGAGGAAGCGGGCGGCGCCCCGGCCCACCTTGCCGAAGCCCTGCACGGCCGCGGTGGCGGACGTGGGCTCGCAGCCGACGTGGCGCAGCGCCGCGAGCGCGGTGTAGACGACGCCGCGCGAGGTCGCGCTCGCCCGGCCCAGCGAACCGCCGAGGCTGACCGGCTTGCCGGTGACGACGCCGAGGACCGTGTGCCCGCTGGCCACCGAGAAGGTGTCCATCATCCAGGCCATGGTGTCCTCGTCGGTCCCGATGTCGGGCGCGGGGATGTCCTTGGTGGGGCCGATGACCGGCATGATCTCGGAGGTGTAACGGCGGGTGACCCGCTCGAGCTCGGAGGTGCTGTAGCGGCGCGGGTCGATCGCGACGCCGCCCTTCGCGCCGCCGTACGGCACGTCGAGCAGGGCGCACTTCCACGTCATCCACATGGCCAGCGCGCGGACCTCGTCGAGGTCGACCTCGGGGCTGAACCGCAGGCCGCCCTTGGCCGGACCGCGGGAGAGGTTGTGCTGCACCCGGTGGCCGGTCAGCAGCTCGACCGAGCCGTCGTCGCGGCGGAGCGGGATGCTGACGGTCACCTCGCGGCGGGGCGCGGCCAGCATCTGGAACATGCCCTCGTCGTAGCCGAGGAGCTCGACCGCGGAGCGCAGCTGCTCGCGGGCGTCCTGGAGCGGCCCGGGCGCCTCCGTGGTGAGGGGAGTGGTGGTGCTGGCGGTGGCGGCGCCCGGGCGGTGGTCGACGGCGGTCACGGGGCCACGGCCTCCTGGGACGTGGCCGCACGGTCGGCGGCGAACGCCTCGGTGAGGAGGTCGAGCGCCTCGGTGAGCAGCTCGTCGCTGATGCTCAGCGGCGGGAGGAAGCGCAGCACGTTGCCGTAGGTGCCGCACGTCAGCACGATGACGCCGGCGCGGTGGGCGGTGGCGGCGATCCGCTTGGCGAGGTCGGCGTCCGGCTCCTGGGTGCCGCTCCGGACCAGCTCGACGGCGATCATCGCGCCGCGGCCGCGGACGTCGCCGACGCGGTCGTCGGCGGCCTGCAGCTCGCCGAGCCGGGCCTTCATCAGCTCCTCGACCTGGCGGGCGCGGCCGACGAGGTCGTCGGCCTCGATGGTCTCGATCGCGGCCAGGGCGGCGGCGCAGGCGATCGGGTTGCCGCCGTAGGTGCCGCCGAGGCCGCCGACGTGCGGGGCGTCCATGATCTCGGCCCGGCCGGTCACCGCGGAGAGCGGCAGGCCGCCGGCGATGCCCTTGGCGGTCACGATGAGGTCGGGCACGACGCCCTCGCGGTCGCAGGCGAACAGGTCGCCGGTGCGCGCGAACCCGGTCTGCACCTCGTCGGCGACGAAGACGACGCCGTGGCTGCGGCACCACTCGGCCAGGGCCGGGAGGAAGCCGGTGGCCGGCTCGATGAAGCCGCCCTCGCCCTGGATCGGCTCGATGACCACGGCGGCGAGGTTCTCCGCGCCGACCTGCTTCTCGATCACGTCGACCGCGCGGGCCGCCGCGGCGGCACCGTCGAGGTCGCCGTCGCGGTAGGGGTAGGAGAGCGGCGCGCGGTAGACCTCGGGCGCGAACGGGCCGAAGCCGTGCTTGTACGGCATGTTCTTGGCCGTCATCGCCATCGTCAGGTTGGTGCGGCCGTGGTAGGCGTGGTCGAAGACCACCACCGCGTCGCGGCCGGTGTGCGCGCGAGCGATCTTGACGGCGTTCTCGACCGCCTCCGCGCCGGAGTTGAACAGGGCGGTCCGCTTCTCGTGGTCGCCGGGGGTGACGCGGTTGAGCGCCTCGGCGACCGAGACGTAGGCGTCGTACGGCGTGACCATGAAGCAGGTGTGGGTGAAGGCCGCGACCTGCTCCTGCACGGCCGCCACGACCCGGGGGGCGCTGTTGCCGACCGTGGTCACCGCGATGCCGGAGCCGAGGTCGATCAGGTGGTTGCCGTCGACGTCGACCACGACGCCGCCGGCAGCGCGGGCGGCGAAGACCGGCATGGTGGTCCCGACGCCGGCGGCCACGGCGTCGGTCTTGCGCACCATCAGCTCCTGCGACCGGGGGCCGGGGAGGTCGGTGACCAGGCGGCGCACCTGCGCCACGCCCTGGTTGCCCTGGTCGGCCGGGTTGCCCTGGGCGTCGGCGGTGGCGGCCTGCTCGGCGCCGGTCTGCGTGCTGGTCACGGTGCTCTCCTCCTGCTCGGGTGCGTCCCTCCGAGTCTGCGACCCCCGCACTATGCTGTCCAATACTTGTTCGGCAGGAAGTCGGTGCCGCCCAGGCATGGCTGTGGACGAAGGGCATTCGATGGAGCTGCGGCACCTGCGCTACTTCGTGGCTACCGTCGACGACGGCTCGGTGACGGGCGCGGCCGCACGGCTGCACGTCACCCAGCCGGGCCTCTCCCGGCAGCTGCGCCAGCTCGAGGCCGAGCTGGGGGTCGAGCTCTTCGCCCGCTCCGGCGGCCGCCTCGTGCCGACCCAGGCCGGGCGGGCACTGGCTCCGCTGGCCCGGGACCTGCTCGAGCGCGTCGACGCGTTCGGGGTCGCGGCGACGTACCTGGCCCACGGGCGGCTCGAGCGGGTGACGATCGGGGCGCCGACGGTGACGCTGACCGACGTGGTCTCGCCGTTCGTCGCCACGCTGGAGCCCGACGACCCGACCGTCGACGTGCTCGCCGCCGACGGCCTCGACCCGGTCGACGCCCTGCGCCGCGGTGCCGACCTGGTCATCGGCACGGTCCGCCCGCAGCCGCCGTACCGGTCCCGGCCGCTGGCCGTGCTCCCGGTGTGGGCCTACGTGCCGCCCGGGCACCGCTGGGCCGAGCGGGAGCGGGTCACCCTGGCCGAGCTGCTCGGCGAGCCGTTGATCGGCCTGCCGCGCCACTTCACGGCCCGGCAGTCGCTGGAGGCGGCCGCGGCCGAGACGGGAGCGACGTACGGCTCCCTGGTCGAGGCCGCCAACGGCACCGTGGCCCAGGCGCTGGCCGCCGCCGGCCGCGGTGTCGCCGTCGTCTCCGACGACCCGCGCTACGACCTGGTGCCGCTGGCGGTCGACGTGGGTGAGCGACTGCTGAGCATCCGGCTGGTGGCGGTGTGGGACGCTGGCCACCCCGCCGCCGGGCTGCTGGAGACCCTCGCGCGCCGGCTCGGCACGTTCGTCCGCGAGCGGTACGGCACGGTGGCGGGTTGAGCGGCGGGGCATCCCAGGTTTACTTGGGATGCTGACGCTTCGCGGCGCATGTGATGGCCGGGAGGCGTGAGGGTCCCAGGTTTACTTGGGATGCTGACGCTCCGCGGCGCATGCAACGGCCGAGAAGCATCAGGGAGGGCCGGGAAGTGCGTGCCAGTGGTGCCGATGAGGCCCATGGTGCTTGTGAGGCCCAGGCCGGGGGGTCGGGCTACGCCTCGGTCCCGGCCCGGTCCTCGGTGAGCCCCACCATCAGCCGCGCGTGGGTCCGCAGCCGCTCGAGGACGTCCTCGGCAGCGGCCGAGCCGGCCACCACCTCGATCCCGTACCCGTCCTCGAGGGCGACGAGCCCGCGGGCGAGGAACGGCGCGGGGGCCTGCAGCCGGAAGGTGCCGTCCGCCTCGCCCTCGTCCAGCACCTGCTCGTAGAGCCCCACCTGTTGGGCGAAGAACGTCGCCTGCTCGGCCGCCGCCAGCTCGTTGCGGAAGGTGATCGGGACGAGCTCGTAGAGCAGCCGGCTCGTCGTCATCGGCTCGCCCGGGAACGGCACGCCCGTGCGCAGGCAGGCGTCCAGGCGCTCCCACGCTCCGGTGGCCGCCTCGAGGGCGGCCTGCCGGCGCAGGATGTAGGTCCGGGTCCCCTGCTCGAAGACGGCGGCCAGCAGGTCGCCCATGTCGGGGTAGTAGTAGAGGACCGAGGCCGGCGTGAGCCCGGCCTCCGCGGCGATGTCGCGCAGGCGCGCATTGGTCGACCCGTGGGCGAGGACCGCCTGCGCCGCAGCCTCGACCAGCTGGCTGCGGCGAGCCGTCTGGTCGCGTCGTCTCGCCATGGCCGCATCCTGGCACGGAGCGACGAAGGGGTTGACAGCCACCATTCTTTAAATAAACTTTGTTGAAACCTGTGAGCCGGACCACCTCAGCGGCCACGGGTCTCGACCAGAAGGGAGCGCCTCCATGGCCTCACCCCTCCCGCTCGCTCTCGTCCAGGCCCCGGCCCACCCGGCCGGCGAGACGGCGTCCTTCCTCGCCGAGGTGGAGCGGCTGCACCGCGACCGCCCCGCCGCCCGGCTCATCGCCTACCCGGAGCTGCACCTGTGCGGTCCCGCGGCCGGTGCCGCCGCGCACGAGGCGTCCACACCCGAGCAGCTCGCCGAGCCGCTCGAGGGCCCGCGCGACAAGGACCTCGCCGCGCTCGCCGGCGACCTCGGCATCTGGCTGGTGCCGGGCAGCGTCTACGAGCTCGGGGACGACGGCCGGGTCTACAACACCGCCCCGGTCTACTCGCCCGACGGCCGCCGAGTCGCGGCGTACCGCAAGATCTTCCCCTGGCGCCCCTACGAGACGTGCACCCCGGGCAGCGAGTTCGTGGTCGTCGACCTGGGCGACCACGGGCGGGTGGGCCTCTCGATCTGCTACGACGCGTGGTTCCCCGAGCACGCGCGCCAGCTGGCGTGGATGGGGGCCGACCTGGTCCTCAACCTCGTCCAGACGCCCACGGCCGACCGTGACCAGGAGGTGGTGCTGGCCCGGGCGAACGCGATCACCAACCAGGTCTTCGTCGCCAGCCTCAACGGCGCCGCCCCCACCGCCCTCGGCCGCTCCATGGTGGTCGACGCGGAGGGCCACGTCCGCTCCGCCGCGCCCAGCAACGAGCGCATGGTCCTCACCGACGTGGTCGACCTCGGGCAGGCCGCCACCGTGCGCCGGTACGGCACGGCGGGCCTCAACCGCCTGTGGGACCAGCTCGGCCCCGACGACCAGGTGCTCGACCTCCCCGCGTACTCCGGAAAGCTCGACCCCCGCACCTGGAGCGCCGGCCACGGCGCTCCGGCGCCCGACGAGAAGCAGGCCTGACATGTCCGCACCCACCTCACGACTGGTCCCCACCCTGGGGCTCGCCTCGATCGTCGTCTTCGGCCTCGCCTACATGTCGCCGAGCATCGTCGCCTCGACGTTCGGCGTCATCGCCGTCACCTCGAACGGCGCCGCACCCACGGCCTACCTCGTGGCGACCCTCGCCATGGCGCTCACCGCGCTCAGCTACGGCAAGCTCGCCCGGATCTACCCGGCCTCGGGCTCGGTCTACACCTACGCCCGCAAGCTGCTGGACTCGCGCCTCGGCTTCCTCGCCGGGTGGGCGCTCCTGCTCGACTACTTCTTCCTGCCGATGGTGGCCTGGTTCATCACCGCGCTCTACCTCAACGTGCAGTTCCCGGTGCTGCCGGTGTGGGGCTGGCTGACCGTGGTCATCGGGGTCAGCACCCTGGTCAACGTCGTCGGCCTGGTCCTGGCCGACCGGGTCAACAAGGCGTTGCTCGCCCTCACCGCCGTCGCGCTCGCCGCGCTCGTCGTCGTCTGCCTCCACGAGGTCTCCGGCTCGCCGGCGGGCACCTTCACCGGGAGCCTGTGGGCCCCGGCCACCTCGGTCGGGGCGATCACCGCGGCCGCCGCCATCGCGGCGTACTCCTTCCTCGGCTTCGACGCGATCAGCACGCTGAGCGAGGAGGTCAAGGACGCCGAGCGCAACGTCCCGCGGGGCATCCTGCTGACCGTCCTCATCGGCGGCGGCATCTTCTTCGTGGTCGCCCTGCTCATGCAGTGGGTGCACCCGGGCACGGCCTTCGACGACCCGGAGACCGCCGGCTACGCGATCGCCGCCGACGTCGCGGGCCAGGGCTTCGCCGACGTCTTCAACGTGATGACCCTCCTCGGTGGCTTCGCCTCCTGCGTGGCGATCCAGGCCAGCACCAGCCGGCTGATGTACGTCATGGGCCGCGACGGCGTGCTGCCCAAGAAGGCCTTCGGCTACCTCCACCCGCGCTTCCGCACGCCGGTCTTCAACATCCTGCTCATCGCGGCCGCCGGCTTCTTCGCCACGAAGCTCTCGCTGGCCACCGCGACCTCGTTCATCAACTTCGGCGCCTTCCTGGCGTTCACCGTCGTGAACATCTGCGTGATCGCCGCCTTCGTCCGCTTCCGCCGCGAGGGCCGGCAGATGCCGGTGCTCGGGTACGTCGTGCTGCCGACGCTGGGTGCGCTCGTCGACGCCTACCTGCTGACCAAGCTGAGCGGCAACGCCATCCTGCTCGGCTCGGGCTGGCTCGTGATCGGCATCGTCTACCTGCTCGTCCTCACCCGGGGGCTGCGCCAGGCCCCGCCGGAGTTCACGGTCGAGGAGGCCACCGAGCACGCACCGGCCTGACGGTGACGGCGGGGGCCCGCCCGGCAGGGGCGGGCCCTCAGCCGGTCCTCGCGCCGCTCGGCAGGCGGACCTCGACCGCCGTCCGGCCGGGGCCGCTGGTGAGCGAGACCCGACCGCCGTGGGCGGCGACGATCGCCTCGACCAGGGCCAGCCCCAGGCCGGCGCCGCCCTCGCGGTGCCGTGCGGCGTCGCCGCGGGCGAACCGCTCGAAGGCGTGGTCGATCAGCTCCGGTGGGAAGCCGGGGCCGTCGTCGGTCACGGTCAGCACGACCCCGTCCGGTGCAGCGGCGCCGCCCACAGTCACCGTGGTGCCGGCCGGGGTGTGCTTGCGGGCGTTCGTGAGCAGGTTCGTCACCACCTGGTGCAGGCGCTGCTCGTCGCCGACCACCTCCAGCGGGTCCTCGCCGAGCTCGAGGCGCCAGCGGTGCTCGGGCGCCAGCACCCGCGCGTCCTGGGTCGCCTCCAGCAGCAGCCGGGTCACGTCGACCGGCTCCTGGGCCAGCGGCCGTCCGGCGTCGAGGCGGGCGAGCAGGAGGAGGTCCTCGACGAGGGACGTCATCCGCGTGGACTCCTCGGCCACCTTGGCGAGCGCCGTGGCCGAGGCGCCGACGTCGTCGGGGCGTCGGCGGGCCAGCTCGGTGTAGCCGGCGATCGTGGCCAGCGGCGTGCGCAGCTCGTGCGAGGCGTCGGCGACGAACTGCCGGACCTGCTGCTCGCTGCGGTGGCGCGCCTGCAGGGCCGACTCCACGTGGGCCAGCAGGGTGTCCAGGGCGGCGCCGACCTGGCCCACCTCGGTCGCCTCGTCGCGCAGGTGCTGCGGCACCCGGTCGGCGAGCCCCTCGACCTCGCCGGTGCCGAGCGGGAGTGAGGCGACGTCGTGGGCGGTGGCCGCCACCTCCCGCAGCGGCCTCAGCTGGCGGCGTACGACGAGGAGGCCGGCGCCCGCCGCGACCACGCCACCGAGCCCGACGAGCAGCGCCTCCCACGTCACCAGCGTGCGGACGACGTCGTCCACCTCGTCGGTGGGGAGCCCCGCGACGACGGTGCCTCCGGCCAGCTCGGTGACCACGACCCGGTAGGAGCCGGCGCCCTCGAGGGCCACCTCGTGCGGGCGGCCGTCCGCGGGGACGTCGGCGAGGTCGTCGAGCGCCTCGTCCTCGAGGACCCGGGAGGCCCCCTCCCCCGCACGGCCCTGGGTGAGCACCCAGCCGAAGTCGGCCTGGCCGGTGACGTCGAGGAACGCGGTGAGCGAGCCGAGGTCCTGGATGCGTGGCCCGCGAGGCCGGTCCGGTCCGTCCCCGGGCCCCCGGCCGAAGAGGTCGTCGGCAGCGACCAGGCCGGGGACGACCCCCTGCTGGTAGGCGACGAGGTCGTTCGAGGCGCGGGCGGCCGCGCGCTCCAGCTCGTCGTCGAGCCGGTCGAGGAGGTAGCCGCGCACGGCCAGCGCGGTGGCCAGCGAGATGAGGGCGGCGACCACCACGACGAGCGCGACGGCCGAGGCCGTCACGCGGGCGGTGAGCGAGCGGAGCAGCGACCTCACCCGGCCGGCTTGAGGACGTACCCGGCGCCGCGCATGGTGTGGATCATCGGCTCCCGGCCGGCGTCGATCTTCTTGCGCAGGTAGGAGACGTAGAGCTCGACGACGTTGGCCTGGCCGCCGAAGTCGTAGTTCCAGACCCGGTCGAGGATCTGCGCCTTGCTCAGCACCCGGCGCGGGTTACGCATGAAGAACCGCAGCAGCTCGAACTCCGTGGCGGTCAGCGTGATCTCGTCGGTGCCGCGGAAGACCTCGTGGCTGTCCTCGTCCAGCCGGAGGTCGCCGACGGTGAGCACCGAGGAGGTCGCCGCCTGCTGGGCGCCCGCCCGCCGCATCAGCCCGCGCAGCCGGGCGACCACCTCCTCGAGGGAGAACGGCTTCGTGACGTAGTCGTCGCCGCCGGCGGTGAGCCCGGCGACGCGGTCCTCGACGGCGTCGCGCGCGGTGAGGAAGAGGACCGGTACGTCGGGGTCGACGGCCCGCATCCGACGCAGCACCTCCAGCCCGTCGAGGTCGGGGAGCATGATGTCGAGGACGACCGCGTCGGGGCGGGTCTCCCTGGCGGCCGCGACGGCCTTCGACCCGGTGTGGGCGGTGGTCACCTGCCACCCCTCGTAGCGCAGCGCCATCGAGACCAGCTCGGCGAGGTTCACCTCGTCGTCGACGACCAGCACGCGCAGCGGCGTGCCGTCGGGACGGGTGAGGTCGGGGGCGGCGCTCATGGGCCCATCCTGCCGCCCGACCCTGTGCGTCGGCTGTGAGCGGCCGGTGAGGTCACCCGGTGTCGGTCAGTGGGCCGGCACGGCCACGTGGTGCCGGCCGATGGGGAGCATCAGCGGCCGCCCGGAGACGGGGTCGGTGGTGACGTGGGAGTCCAGTCCGAAGACGGCCCGGACGGTGTCCTCGGTGAGCACCTCGTGCGGGCCGCCGGCGGCGTGCAGCCGGCCCTCGGCGAGGGCGATGAGGTGGTCGGCGTACCGCGCGGCGAGGTTGAGGTCGTGCAGGACCATCACGATGGTGGTGCCGCGGTCGCGGTTGAGGTCGGTGAGCAGGTCGAGGACCTCCACCTGGTGGCTCACGTCCAGGTACGTCGTCGGCTCGTCGAGCAGCAGCACGTCGGTCTGCTGCGCGAGGGCCATGGCGATCCACACCCGCTGGCGCTGGCCCCCGGACAGCTCGTCGACCGGCCGGTCCGCCAGCTCGACGGTGTCGGTCGCCTCGAGGGCGGCCGCGACCGCGGCGTCGTCCGCGGCGGTCCACCGCGAGAGCAGCCGCTGGTGCGGGTTGCGGCCCCGGCCGACGAGGTCGCTGACCGTGATGCCCTCCGGCGCGGTCGGCGCCTGGGGCAGCAGGCCGAGCGTCCGGGCCAGCTCCTTGGCCGGCATCCGGTGCACCTGCTTGCCGTCGAGCAGCACCTGCCCGGTCCGCGGCCGGAGCAGCCGCGACATCGAGCGCAGCAGGGTGGACTTGCCGCACGCGTTGGCGCCGACGATCGCGGTGACGCGGCCCGGCGGCACGAGCAGGTCGAGCCGCTCGATCACGGTCCGCTCGCCGTAGCCGAGGGTCAGGCCCTCGACGTTGAGCACGTGGTCGTGGGTCACAGGGAGCCTCCGGTGCGGTGGGAGCGGACGATCAGGTAGACGAGGTACGGCGCGCCCAGGACGCCGGTGACCACGCCGACGGGGTAGCGGTGGTCGAAGGCGTTCTGCCCGGCCAGGTCGGCCACCAGGACGAGCAGCGCGCCCACCAGCGCCGAGGGGACCAGCAGCGAGACGCCCGGCCCGATGAGCCGGGCGGCGATTGGGCCGGAGAGGAACGCGACGAAGGCGATCGGGCCGGCGGCCGCGGTCGCGAAGGCGATGAGCCCCACGGCCGCGACGATGACCGTGAGCCGGGTGCGCTCGACGCGGACGCCGAGCGCGGAGGCGGCGTCGTCGCCCAGCTGGAGCAGCTCGAGGTGCCGGCTGCTCGCGAGCAGGACCGGCCCCAGGACGGCGAGCGCCACCAGGGTCGGCACGACGTCGCCCCAGCCGGCGCTGTTGAGGCTCCCGGCGAGCCAGCGGGTCGCCTCCTGGAAGTCCCACGCCGCCGCCTGCTCGAGCAGGTAGGAGATGACGCTCTCCAGCATCAGCGCGATGGCGATGCCGATCAGGATGAGCCGGGCGCCGGCGACGCCGTCGCGGAAGGAGAGGACGTAGATGAGCAGCGCGACGCCGAGGCCGGAGGCGATGGCCAGCGCCGAGACCACCGGGCCGTCGACCTCCAGCGTCACGATCGCGAACGCCGCGGCGGCGCTGGCGCCCAGGCTGATGCCGATGATGTCGGGGCTGGCCAACGGGTTGCGCAGCATCGTCTGGAAGGTGACCCCTCCGAGCCCGAAGCAGAGGCCGACGAGCAGGCCGAGGACCGCCCGCGGCAGGCGCAGCCGCCCGACGGTGAACGAGGCGCCGGCGACGTCCTGCCCGAGGATCACCGAGACCACGTCGGCGGGCGGGTAGAACGTCCTCCCCACCATCAGGCTGGCCGCGAGCGCCACCAGGACGAGGACGGCCAGGACCAGCAGGACGGACCGTCGGCGGGCGGTGCGCCCCGCTCGGGAGCGGACCACCCGCTCGACGGTCTGCGCGCTCACCGCTGCACCGCCGTCACAGGGCACGAACCTTCTGGCGGCGGACCACGTGGATGAAGAACGGGGCGCCGATGAGCGCGGTGATGATGCCGACGTCGACCTCGCTCGGCCGGGCCACGACGCGGCCCACCACGTCGGCCGCGGTCAGCAGGCTGGCGCCGCCGAGCGCGCACAGCGGGAGCAGCCACCGGTGGTCGACCCCGGCGAGCATCCGGAACAGGTGGGGGATCACCAGGCCGACGAAGGAGATCGGGCCCGCGATCGCGGTCGCCGCGCCGCAGAGGACGACCGCGCCGAACGCCGCGGCGCCCCGGGTGATCGCCACCCGCTCGCCCAGCCCGGCGGCCACGTCGTCGCCCAGGGCGAGCGAGTTCAGGCCTCGCGCGCAACCCAGGCAGACCAGCAGGCCGACGACGAAGAACGGGGCGGCGAGGGAGATCGTGTCGAGGGAGGCGCCGCCGACCCCGCCGACGCGCCACGACTGGAAGCGGTCGGAGATGTCGCCGCGGGGCAGGACGAGCGCGGTGATGAAGGAGGCGAACGCGGCCGACGTGGCCGTGCCCGCGAGGGCGAGCTTCAGCGGCGTGGCGCCGCTGCGCCCCAGCGAGCCCACGGCGTACACGAAGACGGCGGAGATGCCGGCGCCGGCGATGCCCACCCAGATGTGGCTGGAGGGGGCGGTCAGGCCGAACCAGACCATGCCGACGAGAACCGCGAGCGAGGCCCCCATGTTGACCCCCAGGATGCCCGGGTCGGCGAGCGGGTTGCGGGTGACGCCCTGCATGACCGCGCCTGCGACCGCCAGCGACCCGCCGACCACGACCGCCAGGAGCGTGCGGGGGATCCGCTTGGTCACCGCGGCCTCGGCGAGGGTCTCGCTGGAGCCACCGAGGGCCGCAACGATGTCGGACCAGCCGACCTCGCGTGAGCCGATCGCCACGGAGGCGGCCATGGCCGCCACCAGCACGGCCAGGCCGACGAGGGACCAGAGGACGCGCGAACGCCCCGGGCGTCGTACGACGACGCCCGGGGCGGGTGCGGCGGTGGTGGTCACCGGCTGCTCGCGGGGGCGGGGCGGGTGGCTCGGCTGCTCAGGAGCCGTTGCTCGCGCCGGCCGCCTCGGCGAGCATCGCGACGTAGTCCTCGAGCACGTAGGAGATGGACAGCGGGGTCGGGTTGGCCGCGGTGCCGAGCGGGTTGTTCGGCAGCAGGACGATGGCGTCGTTCTCGACCGCGGGCATCTTCGAGAGCAGCGGGTCGGACTGCAGCGCGTCGACGAGCTCCTGGTCGCCGTAGGTCACGATGACCTCGACGTCGTCGAGCTGGTCGATCTGCTCGGCGCTGAGGGTGCCGGAGAACTGGTCGGTCTCGGCCGAGGCCTCGGCGATGCTCTCGGGGGTGTCGAGCCCGAGGTCCTCGAAGAACTTCGCCCGGGTGTCGTGGGTGGTGTAGTAGCTGACCTCGCTGAGGTCGGTGGTGTCGACGTGGGTGAGGAACATCGCCGAGGCGTCGTCGAGCTCCGGGTGCTCCGCCACCGCCGCGTCGATCTCGGCCTCGAGGTCGCTGACCAGCTGCTCGCCCTCGTCGGCCATGCCCATGCCCGTGGCGTTGAGGCGGATCATGTCCCGCCACTCCGTCGACCACGCGGCCTCCGGGTACGCGACGACCGGCGCGATCTCGGTGAGCGTGTCGTAGTCCTCCTGGGTCAGGCCCGAGTAGGAGGCCAGGATGACGTCGGGGTCGGTGTCCGCGACCGCCTCGAAGTCGATGCCGTCGGTCTCGTCGAAGAGGACCGGGGTCTCGCCGCCGAGCTCGTCGAGGCGCTCGGCCACCCACGGCAGGATGCCGTCGCCGTCGTCGTCGCCGAAGTTCGCCGCGGCCATCCCGACCGGGACGACGCCGAGGGCGAGGGGCACCTCGTGGTTGGCCCAGTTCACGGTCGCGACCCGCTCCGGCTCCTCCTCGATCGTGGTGGTGCCGAGGGCGTGCTCGATGCTGATCGGGTACTCGACCGAGCTCGACGCCGCGTCGGTGGCGTCCGGCGCGTCGGTGGCCTCGGCGGGCTCGTCGCTGGAGCCGCCGCAGGCGGAGAGGAGGAGCAGGGAGGCGGCCCCGAGGGAGCCGGCCAGGAGGCGCAGGGAGTGCACGGGATGGTGTCCTTTCAGCATGGGAGGCACGGTCGTGCCGGACCGGACCGGGCGGTGGCCACCCGCCTGCGACTCGGTCAGTTGGTAAGGCTAACCTAACTGAGATAGGTCTCAGGAGGAGGGGTCATGTACGGACGAGTGGAGTCCACGACGCGGGTGACGCCCGCGATGGTGCGGGTGGTGCTCGGCGGAGAGGGGCTCGCCGGCTTCGCGACGCCCCCAGGAACCGATGCCTACGTCAACCTCGCCATCGCGCCCCCCGGGGCGCCGTACGGCCCGGTCTTCGAGCCGGCCGAGGTGCGCGAGGAGCAGCCGCAGGAGTGGTGGCCGGCCCGTCGGCGCTACACCGTGCGGGAGTGGGATGCCGAGCAGGGCCTGCTGACGATCGACTTCGTCGTCCACGGCGACGAGGGCGTGGCTGGACCGTGGGCTGCGGCCGCCGGGCCGGGTGACGTGCTCGTCCTCGAGGGACCGAGCGGCGGCTACCGCCCCGACCCGGAGGCCGACTGGCACCTCCTGGTGGGCGACGAGTCGGCGCTGCCGGCCATCGCGGCGTCGTTGCCGCACGTCCCGGCGGACCGGCCCGTCGTGGTCCGGGTCCTCTGCGACGACCCCGACCACGAGCTGCCGCTCGAGACGCCGGGCGACCTCGACCTCGTCTGGCTGCACCGCGCCGGCGCGGCGGACCCGGCCGGCCTGCTCGTGGAGTCGCTCCGCGGCCTTGACGCGCCACCGGGACGGGTGCACGCCTTCGTGCACGGCGAGGCCGACGAGATCCGCCAGGTGCGCCGGCACCTGCTGGCCGACCGAGGTCTTCCCCGTGCCGACATGTCCTGCTCGCCGTACTGGCGGAGGACGATGACCGACGAGGCCTGGCGCCGGGTCAAGCGCGACTTCGTCGCCGCCATGGAGTCCGACGCCTGACGCGTTGAGTCGTGACCTCTGACCGTCGAATCGGGGGTTGTGACGGTCGGGTCGGGGGTTGGGTCGTCACAAGTCACGACTCGACGGCGACAAGTCACGACTCGACGGTCGGTCGGTCAGTCGAGCAGGAGCCACGCCGCGAGGCCGAATCCGGCGGCCGCCACGGCGTACCGCAGCGGCCGCTCGGGCAGCACCCGCACCACCTGGGGGCCGGTCCAGGCACCCACCAGGGCGCCGGCGCCGAGGGCGAGCGCCGCCCCCAGGTCGACCGGCGCGACCGCGAGGTAGGCGACCGTCGCCACGATGTTGGCCACGCCGGTGCCGATGTTCTTCACCGCGTTGGTCACCGGCAGCGGCTCGTGGTCACGGATGGCCAGCACGGCCAGCAGGATGATCCCCGACCCCGCGCCGAAGTAGCCGGCGTAGGCCCCCACCAGCAGCAGGGCCCCCGTCCAGGCGCTCCGGCGGAGCAGGCTGCCGCGCACCCGCACCGACGCGTGCTCGGCGCGGGCCCGGAGCCGGTCCCGGCCGAGGAGCAGCGCGGCGCCGAAGGCGATGAGCCACGGCACGACGGCGTCGAACCAGCGCGCGGGGGTGGTCAGCAGCAGGGCCGCGCCGGCCGCGCCTCCGAGGGCCATCTGCAGGCCGAGGACCGCGAGCCGCGGGCCCTGCCCCCGCAGCTCGGGCCGTGATCCGGCGGCCGCGCCGGCGGTCGTGGCCATCATCGCGGTCGTGTTCGTGACGTTGGCGGCGACGGGAGGCAGCCCGTAGGCCAGCAGGGCGGGGTAGCTCACCACCGACGCGAGGCCGGCGATCGAGCCGACGAGGCCGGAGCCCACCCCGGCGAGGACCAGCCACCACCAGTCCCCGCCCATGTCGGCGCAGTATGCCGTCCGTCCGGCTGCGTCGACGCGCGGTGCCCGGCGTCGGACGTGGTCGGGTCAGGTGCCGCAGAACGTGGTGTAGGAGCCGAAGTCCGGCGGGGCCGGTGCGGCGTACCGCTCCAGGCCGGGGCGCTCGTCGTACGGCGCCCGCAGCACCTCGACCAGCCGCTCGACGGGGCCGAGGTCACCGGCGGTGGCCGCGTCGAGCGCCTCCTCGACGAGGTGGTTGCGCGGCACGTAGACGGGGTTGGTGCGGTCCATCGCGTCCGGGTCGGGGTCCAGCCCGCGCCAGCGGTCGAGCCAGGCGTCGAGCGCGGGCAGGTCCAGCACCAGCCCGCGCACCGGCTCGGCGTCGCCCCGCGCGGCGCTCGAGAGGCCGCGGAAGAAGCTGGTCCAGTCGACGTGCCCGGACTGCAGCAGCGGGAAGAGGTCGTCGACGAGTGGCGCAGCGACCTCGTCGCTGACGTCGGCCGGCAGGCCCAGCTTGGCGCGCAGCCGGCTGGCGAAGGCGGCGCCGTAGCGCTCGCGGAACCCCCCGAGCGCCTCAGTCGCGATCTCGATCCCGGCCTCCTGGTCCTCCGCGAGCAGCGGCAGCATCGCTTCCGCCAGCCGGGCGAGGTTCCACTCCGCGACGATCGGCTGGTTGCCGTAGGCGTAGCGACCGCCCTCGTCGATCGAGCTGAAGACGGTGGCGGGGTCGAAGGCCTCCATGAACGCGCACGGGCCGTAGTCGATGGTCTCGCCGGAGAGCGTCATGTTGTCGGTGTTCATGACCCCGTGCACGAACCCGACCGCCATCCACTGCGCCACGAGCGCGGCCTGGACGTCACGGACCGCCTCGAAGAGGGCGAGGTACGGCGCCTCGGCGTCCCGCGCGGCGGGGTGGTGCCGGTCGATGGCATGGTCGGCCACCCGCCGCAGGAGGTCGGCGTCGCCGGTGGCCCGCGCCAGCTGCACGGTCCCGACCCGCAGGTGGCTCGAGGCGACCCGGGCCAGCACAGCGCCGGGCAGGGGCGTCTCCCGCCGGACCGTCCGCCCGGTCCCGACGACCGCGAGCGACCGGGTGGTCGGGATGCCGAGGGCGTGCATGGCGACGGAGACGACGTGCTCGCGGAGCATCGGCCCGACGGCCGCGAAGCCGTCGCCGCCGCGGGCGAACGGCGTACGGCCGGAGCCCTTGAGGTGGAGGTCGACCATGCCGCCCTCGGGCGCGCAGAGCTCGCCGAGGAGCAGGGCCCGGCCGTCGCCGAGGCGGGGGGAGTAGCCGCCGAACTGGTGCCCGGCGTAGGCCTGCGCGACGGGCCGAGCCGCCTCGGGCACGGCGAGGCCGGTCAGGAACCGCAGCCCGTCCTCGCTGCGCAGCCACCGGGGGTCGAGACCCAGGTCGACCGCGAGCGCCTCGTCGATCGCGAGCAGCCGAGGTGCCGGAGCCTCCGCCGCCTGCCAGGGGAGGGCCAGCTCGGGGAGCTCGTCGGCGAAGCGGTGACGAAGGTCGATGCGGAAGTCGGGGGTGACGCTCACCCGTTCCACGGTACGTCGCACGGCCAGCGCCCGGCCGCGACCGCTCACACCACCAGGGGGGTCCGCTCCGCGGCGAGGAGCACCGCTCCGACCAGGCTGGCCCGGCCGCCGAGCTCGCTGCGGAGGACCGGCGTGGTGGCGACGGGGTCGAGCGCGTGCCGCCGCAGGCCGATCCTGACCGGCTCGAGCAGCAGGTCCCCGGCCCGCGCCATGTCGCCGCCGACGACCACGATCGCCGGGTTCAGCAGGTTCACCACGCCGGCGAGGCCGCGGCCCAGGTGCATGCCGGCCTCCTCGAGGGCGCGGAGCGCGGCGACGTTGCCGCTGCGCGCTGCGGCCACGACGCCGTCGACGTCGTCGGCGCCCGGGAGCTGGCCGGCGAGCTTCTGCCGGACGAACGGGGTGGCGGTGTACGCCTCGAGGCAGCCGCGCTTGCCGCAGCGGCACGGCGGCCCCTGCTCGTCGAGGGTCAGGTGGCCGATCTCGCCGGCGGTGCCCTGGGCGCCGTGGAAGAGCTCGTTGCCGAGGATGATCCCGGCGCCCACGCCGGAGGAGGTCTTGACGAAGACCGAGCTGTCGTGGCCGCGGCCGGCCCCGCCCCGGTGCTCGGCCAGGGCGCCGAGGTTGGCGTCGTTCTCCACGTGCGCGGGTGCGCCGAAGACCTCCTCGGTCGCCGCCCGGGCATTGACGTCCTCCCAGCCCGGGAAGATCGACGCCGAGGTGATCACGTCACCGGCCATCGGCGCCGGCAGCCCGAGCGCGACCGCACGCAGCGGTGCGGGCCCGGTGTCGAGGTCGGCGAGCAGGCCGCGCGCGAGCTCCAGGGCGGCGCGGTGGTCCACCCCGGCGTCCCCCGTGTGCCGGCGCTCGGCGAGCACGCTCCCGGAGAGGTCGCCCACGGCCACCGCCACGTGGCTGTGGCCGAAGTCGATGCCGTAGACCACGCCCGCGGACTGGGAGAGGCGGACCGAGGAGCCGCGTCGGCCACTGCCCGGCGCGGAGTCGACCAGGCCTTGTGCCGCCAGCTCGCGCACGATGTTCGACACCGTCGCGGGCGCCAGTCCGGTCGCCCGGGAGAGCTCGGCCTGGGTGAACGCGTCGGTCCCGCCGCGGAGCACGTCGAGCAGCCGGCGCTGGTTCGCGGCACGGAGGGAGGAGGTCGACCCCGGTGCTGCGTCGAGGTCCGACACGGGCATGGGCGGAGTGTGACGGGCGGCGCGCTTTGTCGTCAAGCCCCGAAGACAAGAGTGAGACGGTGCGTCTCAGGACATTGGTTGTCTTCAACTCTTGACGGCAAGAGAGTGAGCGTCGACACTCGTCGCACTGCTTGCCGTTCGACGACCACAGGAGAACCCGTGACCACACCCTTCCACCGCGCGGCCGCCCTCGGCGCCGCCTTCGTGCTCGGCGCCAGCGTGCTGTCGGCCTGCGGCGCCAACGAGGCCCAGGAGTCGGGCTCGGGCGAGGGGTCGGGCTCCGGCTCCGGCGCCACCATCGCGCTGCTGCTCCCGGAGTCGAAGACCACCCGCTACGAAGCCTTCGACAAGCCGCTCTTCGAGGCGCAGGTCGCCGAGCTGTGCTCGGAGTGCGAGGTCCTCTACTACAACGCCGACCAGGACGAGTCCAGGCAGGCCCAGCAGCTCACCACCGCGCTCAACGACGGCGCCGATGTGGTCGTCCTCGACCCGGTCAACGGCGCCGGCGCCACCGGCATGGTCTCCGAGGCCCAGGGCCAGGACGTGCCCGTCATCGCCTACGACCGCTTCATCGCGGGTGCCGACTACTACATGTCCTTCGACAACGAGACCGTCGGCCGGATGCAGGGCGAGGCGCTCGTCGAGGCGATGGGCGACGAGGGCGACATCCTCATGCTGAACGGCGCGCCCAGCGACCCCAACGCCGCCCAGTTCAAAGCCGGCGCCCACAGCGTGCTCGACGAGAGCGGGGTGACCATCCTCGAGGAGTACGACAACCCCGACTGGAGCCCCGAGAACGCCCAGCAGTGGACGAACGACCAGCTGAGCAAGTACGACGCCTCCGAGATCGACGGCGTCTACGCCGCCAACGACGGCCAGGCGGGTGGCGTGGTCGCCGCGCTGACCGGGGCCGGCGTCTCGGCCGACGAGCTGCCCCCGATCACCGGCCAGGACGCCGAGATCGCCGCCATCCAGCGGATCCTCGCCGGCGAGCAGGCGATGACGATCTACAAGCCCATCCCGATCGAGGCGGAGACCGCCGCCGAGGTCGCGGTCGAGCTCGCCACGGGTGAGGAGGTCGGCGAGACGACCGACACCGGGGTCACGCAGAGCGAGTACGAGGGCGTCGCGTCGTACATCTTCGACCCGATCGTCGTCACGCAGGACAACGTCGCGGACACCGTCATCGCGGACGGCTTCTACAGCGCCGAGGACATCTGTACCGGCGACTACGCCGACGACTGCGAGGCGGCCGGCATCTCCTGATGGACGCCACGACACAGGTGCCGGCCGGGGACGAGGTCGTCCTCTCCCTGGCCGGCATCACCAAGCGGTTCGGAGCCGTGCAGGCCCTCTCCGACGTCTCGATCGACGT
>NZ_JBNCOG010000046.1:0-23495 GCF_051280745.1 Nocardioides ureilyticus
AGGCGTCGACCGCCTCCCGGGCGTAGGAGCCGACGGGCACCAGCCGCTCCTTGCCGCCCTTGCCGCGCAGGAGCACGGTGCCGGCGGTCTCCCCCTCGAGCGGCTCGGCTAGGTCGTCGACGTCGAGGGCAGGGGGGGGGGGGGGGGGGGGGGCGGGCGCGGCGGCGGGGCCGCCCCCCGCGCCCGCCCGCCGCCCCCGCGCCCGCGCCCCCCCCCCCCCCCCGCCTCGGCGTCCGGTCAGCGCCGGACGCGCACCTTCACCGGCTCCGAGGACGCCTTCCTGATCGACGCCGACCCGAGGTACCGCGCCTTGACCACGCGGGTGCCGGGACGGGCGAAGACCGGCAGCCGCACGGTGGCGCGGCCGTCGTCGGCCCGGTCCAGGCGTACGACGACCTTCCGGCCGCCGGCCCGCACGAGGACCCGACCGGTCGGGTCGACCGGGCTCCCGGGCAGGTCCACCACCACGCGCGCCCACAGGCGCGTGCGGTCAGCGACGACCCGGCCCGGGCGCAGCCGCAGCTGGACCGTGGGCCGGGCCTTGGCGACCCGGACGACGACCGACGACCGGGCGGGCTCCGTGTCCGCCGAGCCCGGCCACACCACCGTGACGACGTGCCGGCCCGCCTGGAGCCGGCGCGGCAGCCGGACCTCGAGCGCACCGTCGACGACGTCGGCGTCGCGCAGCCCGGTGCCGTCCAGGAGCACCCGGACGGTGCCGGAGACCGGGCCGGAGGCCGTACGGAGCAGGCCGGTCACGACCGACGCCGTGCCGTACGGGCGCGCTCGGGCCGTCAGCTCCACCTCGACCGACGGGTCCGCCGGCTCTTCCGGCTCCTCGGGCTCCTCGGGCTCCTCCGGCTCCTCGGGCTCCTCGGGCTCCTCCGGCTCCTCGGGCTCCTCGCCCGGACCCCCCGGACCCCCCGGACCGCCGGGACCGCCGGGTGCACCGGCCGTCGAGAAGGTGTGGCTCCACGACGTGGTGGCCCCCTCGGCGATCGGGGCCCGGCCCGCGGCGCGGGCACGGACGGTCACGGTGCCGCTGCCGGGGTAGGTCCCTGCTGCGACGACCGCGTCGTCGACGAGGTACTCCACACCGTCGACGGCGGGCACGACGTACCGGTCGGCTGCGGTGCCCGGCTGGTCGTCGAACACCACCGCTGCCGGGGTCACCGGAGCGGGGGCCGCAGAGCCCTCGAGCACGGTGATCCGGTCGAGCGCGATCGTCCCGGGGTCGAGCCGCAGGCTGACCGTCGGCTTCCACCCCTCGACCACCTCGGCGGCCGCGACGTAAGACGTCAGCGCGACGTTGTAGCGCCGCCAGGCACCGTCCTCCTCGATCCAGGAGCTGACCTCGCCGTGGTCGTGGACGAAGGCGACCCGGTCGTCCGGGTCGACGGTCAACGGCCCGTTGGCGCGACCGGTGGCGCGGCCCTGCCCGTCGAGGGCGAAGTCGTAGCCGGTGCTGCGGCGCGAGTGGTTGTACCAGTTCAGCAGCAGGTTCCGGTTGTCCGCCGAGGCCCCGAGGAAGAGGCTGTCCTCGCTGGCACCCGTGCCCGCGAAGGACTCCGGCTCCACGACGACCGCCCAGCTCTCACCGCCACCGACCGGGGGCACCAGGTGGCCCCAGGACCGCCGGTCCGCCGTGGCGCGCAGGACGCCTGCCCCGGCGTCCACGGCGAGCGAGGGCAGCGCCTCGCCGCTCCCGGCACGCGTCTCGTACTCCGCGAGCCGGTCGGAGCTGAAGTCGTCGTCCCAGACGACCTCACCGAAGGTGTCGGGGTCGAACTCGTCGACCTCGGGGCGCGCAGCGGCCTCGCTGGGCACGTCCGGCCCCGGGACCTCGACGCCCTCCTCGGTCACCCACTTCACGCCGTCGGCGTACTTGGTGATCGTGAACGAGTCGAGCCGCTCGCCGACGCCCGCGGGGGCCGCACCGCCCGCCTCGACGTAGGTGACGGTCGACTCGTAGCGCAGGGTGTCGCCGTCGACGGTGATCTCCTGGAACGACGAGGTGTCCTGCGCCCGCGTCACCGCGGTGGCGTTGTTGCGGGTCCACACGTTGTCGTCGTCGGGCGACATCCGGTACTGCTTCTGGCCCGCGTTGGCGACCACGTAGACCGGTCCGGTCGAGACGCCGGGGCGCTCGGTCGCGCTGCGGTCCAGGAAGCCGCGGCCGTAGGCGTGGTCGTGGCCCTGCAGCACCAGGTCGACGTCGCGGCGCTCGATCACGGGACCGACGTAACGGCGCCAGTCGTCCTCGTCGCGGAACGCCCCGCTGTCGGAGATGCCGTTGGAGAGCACCGGCTGGTGGGCCAGGACCACCGACCACCGGTGCGGGTTCTCGGCGAGCACCCGGTCCAGCCACGTGGCCTGCATGGTCATCCAGACGTGCCGCGCGGTGTCGCAGCTGTACGACGCAAGGCCCGGCGGCCGGGCGATCTCGCAGATGTTGTCCCGGTTGGCGTTGAGCACCACGAACCGCACGCCCTGGTGGTCGGAGTAGGTGACCGTGTCCTTGAGGACCGACGCGAGGTGCTCGCCGTAGGAGTCCGCGTACGTCCCGGCGTCCGAGGCGACCGGGCCGTTGTCGTCGGCCTCGAAGGTGTCGAGGTAGTGCTCCATCATCGGCTCCGGCCCGATCTCGTGGTTGCCCGGCGTCGCCAGCGACGTCGTGGCGCGGGCGTGGGAGCCGACGCCGGCGAACCAGTCGTCCCACTCCTCCTCGACCGTGGAGGTGTTGACCATGTCACCGGCGTACAGCGCCAGGTCGGCCTCCGGCGCGGCCTGCCAGGCGGCGCGGACCGTCTGCGGCCACACCGAGTCGATGCCCTCCTGGGCGTCGCCGAAGTAGAGGAAGGAGAACGGCGCGGCGGAGTCCTCGGCGGTGGTGAAGGTCGCCCAGTCGCTCCAGGCCTCCCCTGCGCCGACGCGGTACTCGTAGGTCGTGCCCGCCTCCAACCCGGACAGCCGTGCCGAGTGGCTGCGCGAGGGGTAGCCGTCGACCCTGCGCTGCGGCTTCTCCTCGGCGTCGACGGTGACCACCTCCGGCGCACCGGCGCGCCGCACCTCCACCCGGCCGTCGATCGGCAACGGGCTGCTGCTGCGCCAGGTCACGTACTGGGAGGTGGCCGGGTCCTCGGTGCTGGTGAGGATGATCCGGTCGGGTGCACCGGTGGGAGCGTCGGGGTCGACGTACGGCTCCTCGGAGGTGGCGACGTCGAAGACGTGCATGATCCCCCGGTCGGTGCCCGTGGGCAGGCGGACGGCGTCGACGGTCTTGCTCGTGTCCAGCGCCGCGGGCGCGGTGGCGAACACCTTGAAGGTGCCGGTGCCGCGCGAGCCGTTGGCGTTGGTCCGGCCGGGGACCGTGATCAGTGCGGTGTTGCCGTTGCCGCTGCCGGTCCAGTCGTTCAGGACCACCGGGACCTCTTGGGTGCTGCCGTCGGTGTACTCGACCACCGCCGTGCCGCTGGCCGGGCCGTTGGTGGCCAGCCCGAGGAAGGAGAGGCTGCCGGCCGGGGTGTCGTCCAGGTCCAGACGCTGGCCGTGCGGGATCCAGTTGTCCGGCTCCCCGGGCTCGGTGCTGGGCCAGGTGAACGTGATGCCGGTGTCGCCGAAGGGGACCTGCTGCCCGGGGGCTGCGCCCGCGGCCGCCAGGTCCTCTCGCGCGAACGCCCAGTCCGAGAGGTCCATCGACCCCATGGACGCCGCCCCGTTCGGCGCGGTGCCCACGTTGTTGCGGGCGTCGGCGCCCTCGCCGTAGGACGGCGGGACGTCCTCGGCTCCGGTGCCCCAGGTGCCAGGAGCGGCGGACATCGTGAAGTCGAGGGTGCCGCCGGTGCGGGCGAAGTCCTCGCCCACCCACGACGCGGTCTGCTCAACCCCGTCGACCGCGAGCCCGGTCGTGTAGCGGGCACCGGAGGAGACGCCGGGGGCGTTGATCTCGTAGACCCGGTCGGAGCCGAGGCTGGTGAGCGTCACGCGGTCGAACATCGGCGCGGTGACCAGCAGGTTGGCGGTGCCGTGGATCACCGGCGCGATGCCGATGTTGGCGAAGACGTACCAGGCGCTGAGCGCACCCTCGTCGTCGTTGCCCGGCAGCCCCGAGGGGGTCGTGTCGTACAGCTCGGTCACCGCCCGGTGCAGCACGTCGGTGGCCTTGTGCGGCGCCTGGAGCCAGTGGTAGACCCACGGTGTGGTGAGCGCCGCCTCGTTGGACAGGTAGTTCCCGGTCTGCGTGTACGCACCGGCGTCGAGCTGCTCCATGAGGACGTCCAGGGCCCGCATCGAGGCCTGTCGGCCGCCGCGGCGCTCGACCAGCTCACCGATGTTGTGCGGCACCATCCAGCCGTACTGGTAGCCGGTGGACTGGTTGAACTGCCCGCCGCCGGTTCCGTCGCGCCCGCGCAGGTCGAAGCCGCGGTCGAACCCGTTGCGCGAGCGTGGGCGGATGTGCTGGGTCTGCGGGTCGAAGACGTTGAGCCAGTTCTGGGCCCGGACCATCATCGCGTCGGACGCCGCGTCGTCACCGAGCCGCTCGGCGAGCTGGGCGATGGCGAAGTCGTCGACGGCGTACTCGAGCACCCGGGAGGTGGCGAAGTCGCCCTTGGCGTTCTCGATCATCCCGGTGGCGAAGTACTGGAAGCCGTTGGACCGCGTGGACCCCGTGCCGGGCAGCCGCTGGGTGGCCAGCATCGAGTCGAGCGCGGCCTGCCGGTCGTAGTCGGTCGCCCCGAAGGCGTCGAGCGTGGACAGGATCACCTGGTAGTTGTCGCCCGACATCCGAGCGGCTCCCGGCGACCACCGCCCCGTCTGCTCGGTGAGGGCCACGATGGAGCGGTTGATGTCGTTCGCGACGTCGGGGAACAGCATGGCGATCAGCTGCGCCTGACTGCGGTACATGTCCCAGCCCTGGCCCGCGAAGTTGATCCGGCGGAAGAAGTCGTGGCCGTCCTCCACCCGGTGGACCTGGCCGTCGTGGCCGAGGTAGCTGCCGTCGACGTCCTGGCCGATGGTCGGCTGGAGCAGCGCGTGGTAGAGGGCCGTGTACAGCTTGACCCGCTCCTCCTCGGTGCCCCCGTCGACGTCGACGGTCCCGAGCGCCTCCTCCCAGGTGTCCCGCGCGTCCGCGCGCACGTCCTCGAAGGAGGCCGTACCCGTCTCGGCCGCGGCGTTCGCGGCCGCAGCGTCGACGCTGACGTAGCTGAACCCGGTCTTCGCCGAGACCACCGCGTCGTCGGCGAAGGTCACCCATCCGCCGGTCTGGTGGCGCTGGTCGGAGCCGGTGCCCCCGGCGACCGACGCCTCGGTCGAGCCGGCGGTCATGGTCGAGCCGGTCCAGGTGCCGTAGGAGGCGAAGTCCTGGTCGTAGGTGGTCGAGAAGTAGGCGCGGTAGTGGTTTCCGTTGTCGCAGACGTCGGCGCCGTACATGCTCCCGCTCACCGTGCGGGTCCCCGGGTCGATGTCCAGCTCGACCTCGAAGGTCCGGTTGTTGGCCCCCGACGCGTCGAGGACGAGCGTGGACCCGTCGGCCTGGGAGAAGTCGAACCGGCTCACCGCGGTCCGCCGGGCCGCGGTCAGCTCGGTGGTGACGCCGTCGGCCGTGGTGACGGCGTAGTAGCCGGGCTGCGAGACCTCGTCGTCGTGGCTGAAGTCGGTGAAGTACGAGCGGTGCTGCCCGTCCACCGCCGGGTTCCGCGGCAGCGTGCCGTCACCGGCGAGCTGGCCGGCGTAGGGGATCGTCGGGAACTCGTAGCCGCCGAACCGGCCGTGGCAACCGGTGCCGGAGTACCGCGTCATGCCGAAGCCACGGATCTGGTTCGCGGTGTACTCGTACCCGCCCTTCTCACGGACCAGGTCGTTGGTCTCCCCCACCTTGTAGGTCGTGGGGCTCGGCTGGACCATCCCGAACGGCAGGGCGGCGCCGGGGTAGGTGTTGCCGTACGCGTCGTTGCTCTTGTTCTGCGTCGTGTCGAGCTCGGTGCCGATGAACTGGTCCACGGCGTCGAACGGCGCGAGGTCGCTGCCGGCGGGCGCCGCCGTGGCCGCCACCGGCAGCCCCGTCAGCAACCCGGCGAGCAGCCCGAGGCCCGAGGCCAGCACGGTGCCGCGACGACCCGGTCGGCGGGTGACCGCTCCGGATGGGGGCATGGGACTTCCTTCCTGAGGGAGACGTGACGACGGCGCCGCCCCTGGGGGACGACGCCGTGCGAGAACGTTTCAATCAGAGGTGTCCTTAACCCCGCCGGCGGCCGACCGCTGCGTGAACGTCGGCCGACCTGGCCCCTGCGTCAGGCGACGAGGTCCTGGTAGTCGGGGTGCTTCGCGATCCACTCGCGGATAAAGGAGCACTGCGGCACGACCGACCGCCCGCCCTGCTCGCGGACGTCGTCGAGCGCGCCCCGAGCCAGCGCGGACCCGACCCCCTGGCCCTCGAAGGAGGGGTCGACCTCGGTGTGGGTGAAGACGATCCGCTCGTCGTCGGCCTCGTAGGCGGCGAAGCCGGCGAGGTCGCCGTCGACGTAGGCCGCGTAGCGCTGCTGCTCGGGCTCGTGCCGGGTCTCGGGGGTGGAGGCGCTCATGTCCTCACCGTACGTCGCACCCGGGTGGCGGCCCGGTCACCGACCGTCCGTGGCCGGCTCCTCCGGCGGCGTCGAGGCGTGCCAGGCGCGGAACCGCTCGCTGGCGGCGTCCCCCTCCTCCCCCGCCAGCCGGGCGGCGAGGTCGTCGAGCATCGGCCGGCGTCCGTAGAGGAGGACCACGTCGCCGACCTGCAGGTGGAGGTCGCCCGAGGGAGCACCGAGCCAGGTCCCGCCGCGGCGCTCCACCCCGAGGACGGTGACCCCCTCCTCGGGCAGCCGGAGGTCGTCGACCGGCCTTGAGGCCAGCCAGCCGCCCTCGTTCACCGGCACCTGGACCACGCCCCAGTGGCCGCGGACGTGCAGCAGGGCGGCGTAGTCGCGGACCTCCAGGTCGGTGACGCGGCGCAGGACGCGCTCGATGACCCGGCGGAGGGCACGGTCGACCGGGCCGCTCTTGGCCAGCCAGACCAGGGCCACCAGGGCGACCACGATCACCGCCGCGCGGCGGAGGCCGCCGGTCGTGGAGGACACGCCCGTGAAGCTGAGCACCAGCGTGCCCAGCACCGAGAGCGCTCCGGCACCGCTGAGCAGCATCAGGGCCATCACGATGCGCCGACGGGTGGGGTGCCCGACGACCGACTCGGCCTCGGACGTGGTGAACCCGGTGCCGGTCAGCGCGGACCGGGCCTGGAACCGTGCGTGCTCCAGCGACATGCCGGTGAGCGTGAAGGCGACCGTCGCCACCCGGGTGATCAGCAGGCCCAGCACGATCACCACGATCAGCGAGACGACCGCGAGCATGCCCCTCACCTCCCCGTGCCGCCTGACCTCGTCATCCGGGAGGTACCCGGCGCCCGGGCCCCTCAGCCGACCGCGCTCAACCGCACAGTCGGTGGAACGCGCGGGTCTGCAGGACCAGCTCGCCCGCCTCGTCGGAGGCGTCGAGGTCGACGACCGCGTCGACCACCCAGTCGTGGTGGCCCTCGGGGTCGTGCAGCGTCTGCCGCACCTCGAGCAGCCGCGCCGAGGAGTCCTCGCCCGGCACGACGCGGAGCAGGTCGGGTCCCCGGGCGTCGGCGTCGGTCAGCACCGTGTCGTGCTCCTCGTAGTAGCGCTCGATCGCCTCGTCCCAGGCCGACCGGGTCATCACCACCTCCGCCGGCGGGTCGGTGCGGTCCGCGTCGGCGCGCTCCATCGCCATCAGCCCGTCCAGGTCGTCGCGGGCCACCAGCTCCACCCGCCGCCACATGGCGTTGCGGATCATCACGCCGAAGGCCCGCTCCTGGCGGGAGATGGGCCGCGGCGGTGGCGGCGGCGCCTCGTCGGCGACCAGCGCGCGGACGTGGTCGGGGTCGGCGAGCGCCTCCCACTCGTCGAGGAGCGAGGAGTCGGTCTGGCGCACCGTCTCCCCCAGCCACTCGACGAGGTCCTCCAGGCCGGGGGTCCGGTGCTGGTCGGGCACGGTGTGGCGCAGCGTGCGGTAGGCGTCGGTGAGGTAGCGCAGGACCAGGCCCTCGGAGCGAGCCAGCTGGTAGCGGGACACCACGTCGGTGAAGGTCATCCCCTGCTCGTACATCTCCCGCACGACGGACTTCGGCGAGAGCGCGTCCTCGGGGAGCCACGGATGGGTCTGCCGGTAGAGCTCGTAGGTCGCCTCGAGCAGCTCCCGGAGCGGCTGCGGCCAGGTGATCTCCTCCAGCAACGCCATCCGCTCGTCGTACTCGAGCCCGTCGGCCTTCATCTGGGCCACGGCCTCACCGCGGGCGGCGTGCTGCTGGGCGAAGAGGATCTGGCGCGGCGCCTCCAGCACGGCCTCGATGACGGAGACGATGTCGAGCGTGTGCTCCTCCGGGCCGCCGGGCGGCTCGGGGTCGAGGGTGTCCAGGGCCGCAAGGGCGAAGTGGGCCAGCGGCTGGTTGAGGGCGAAGTCCGGCGGCAGGTCGACGGTCACGACGTAGCGCCGCCCGTGCTCGTCGGGCTCGTCGAGCCGCGTCAGCACGCCCGAGCGCAGCAGGCTCCGCGCCAGGCGCAGCGCACGCCGGCTCAGCCGCAGCTGGCTGCGCCGGTCCTCGTGGTTGTCCTGCAGCAGCCGCCGCAGGACGGGGAACGCGTCCTCCTCGCGCGCGAGGACGTTGATGATCATCGCGTTGTCGACCTTCATCCGGCTGACCAGCGGCTCCGGGGTGCCGGCCACCAGCTTGTCGAAGGTCTCCTGGGTCCACACCACCGTGCCCTCCGGTGGCTTCTTCAGCTGCGCCTTGGACTTGCGCTTGGCGCGCTTCTCCTCGCTCATCGCGGCGTTCTTCGCCTCGGCCTTGGCCTTGGCCCGCTCGTTCTCGATGGTGTGCTCGGGAGCCTGGACGACGACGTAGCCGGCCGTGTCGAAGCCCGCCCGGCCGGCGCGCCCGGCGATCTGGAGGAACTCCCGCGACCGCAGGATCCGCTGCCGGCTCCCGTCGAACTTGGCCAGGCCGGTGAAGAGGACCGTCCGGATCGGGACGTTGATGCCCACGCCGAGGGTGTCGGTGCCGCAGATGACCGTGAGCAGCCCGGCCTGGGCCAGCTGCTCGACCAGGCGGCGGTAGCGCGGGAGCATCCCGGCGTGGTGGACGCCGATGCCTCGCTTCAGCAGCTTGGCCAGCGTCTTGCCGAAGCCCGCGCCGAAGCGGAACCCCACGAGCCGCTCGGCCAACGCCTCCTTGCGCTCGGCGTCGACGTCGAGCTTCTTGGCCGCCAGCAGCGACGTGGCGTGCTCGACCGCCGCCGCCTGGGTGAAGTGCACGACGTAGACCGGCGCCTGCCTGGTCGCGACCAGCTCCTCGAGGGTCTCGGCGAGGGGGTCCAGCGACCAGCTGAAGTGCAGGGGGACCGGGCGCTCGGCCTGGTCGACCACCGCCGTCTCCCGGCCGTTGCGCCGGGTGAGGTCGGCGGCGAGCTCGCTGACGTCGCCCAGGGTCGCCGACATGAGGAGGAACTGGGCCTGCGGGAGCTCCAGGAGCGGCACCTGCCAGGCCCAGCCGCGGTCCGGCTCGGCGTAGAAGTGGAACTCGTCCATGACCACGAGCCCGACGTCGGCACGGGCGCCCTCGCGCAAGGCGATGTTCGCCAGCACCTCGGCGGTGCAGCAGATGATCGGCGCGTCGGGGTTGACCGCCGCGTCGCCGGTCAGCATGCCGACGTCGTCGGCGCCGAACACCTCGCAGAGCGCGAAGAACTTCTCGCTCACCAGCGCCTTGATCGGCGCGGTGTAGAAGCTGACCCGGTCGGTCGCGAGCGCCGCGGCGTGGGCACCCAGCGCCACCAGCGACTTCCCCGACCCCGTCGGCGTCGCGAGCACCACGTTGCTGCCTCCGAGCAGCTCGATGACCGCCTCGTCCTGGTGCGGGTACATCGTCAGGCCCTGCGCCTCGACCCAGGTCGTGAGGGCGTCGTAGACCTCGTCGGGGTCGTCGGTGGTGGGAACCTCGAGCCGCGTCATCAGGGAGCCAGCCTCACACGTCGCGCCGTCACTCCCGGGCGCGGGGGTGGGCCGTGGCGAAGACCTCGCGGAGGTTGTCGACGGTGACCAGGGTGTAGACCTGCGTCGTCGTGACCGATGCGTGGCCCAGCAGCTCCTGCACCACACGCACGTCGGCGCCGCCGTCGAGCAGGTGCGTGGCGAAGGAGTGGCGCAGGGTGTGCGGGGAGACGTCCCTGGTCACGCCAGCCCGGTCCGCCGCTCGCACGAGCACCGCCCACGCCGACTGCCGGGAGAGCCGGCCGCCGCGCGCGTTGAGGAAGAGCGCCGGGGTGCCGCGTCCGGCCGCGACCAGCTCGGGGCGGCCCCGGACGAGGTAGGCGTCGACCGCCTCCCGGGCGTAGGAGCCGACGGGCACCAGCCGCTCCTTGCCGCCCTTGCCGCGCAGGAGCACGGTGCCGGCGGTCTCCCCCTCGAGCGGCTCGGCGAGGTCGTCGACGTCGAGGCCGACCGCCTCGGAGATCCGGGCGCCGGTGCCGTAGAGCACCTCGAGGAGCGCCCGGTCGCGGAGCGCCAGGGTGGTCCCCGGAGCTCCGGCTGCCTCGAGGATCGCCTCGACGTCGGAGAGCGGGAGGGCCTTGGGCAGGCGCTTCGACGCCGCCGGAGGCTTGACCGCACTGGCCGGGTCGACCTCGGCCAGCCCGTCCGCCACGGCGAAGCGGTGGAAGCCGCGCACCGCCACCACCGTGCGCGCCGCGGAGGTGGAGCTGAGCGGCGGGTGCGCCGGGTCGCCCTCGCGCAGCCGGACCAGGAAGCCGGAGACGGTCGCCTCGGAGACCTGGTCGAGCTCGGTGATGCCTGCCTCGGCCAGGTGCTCGACGTAGCGCCGCAGGTCCCGGCGGTAGGACGACAGCGTGTTGGTGGCGAGCCCACGCTCGACAGCGAGGTGGTCCAGGTAGGTCCGGACCGCCCGCGCCACCGCCCCGCCGACCTGCCCTGGGTCGGCGCGCTGCTCCGCCCCGGCGCTCAGCCGAGGACCTCGTCGAGGGAGACGGTGTCGATGCCCACGGCCTGCCCGACCGGCGCGTTGGTGAGCCGGCCGTCGTGGGTGTTCAACCCCAGCGCCAACGACCGGTCCTCCCGCAACGCCCGCTCCCACCCCTTCTCCGCCAACGCCACCGCATACGGCAACGTCGCGTTCGTCAACGCATACGTCGACGTGCTCGGCACCGCACCCGGCATGTTCGCCACGCAGTAGAACGTCGACCCGTGCACCTGGTACGTCGGATCCGCATGCGTCGTGGCCCGCGTGTCCTCGAAGCACCCACCCTGGTCCACCGCGATGTCCACCAACACCGACCCCGGCTTCATCCGCGACACCAGCTCGTTGCTCACCAGCTTCGGCGCCGCCGCACCCGGGATCAACACCGCACCGACCACCAGGTCCGCCTCCATCACCTGCTGCTCGATCGCCAACCTGCTCGACGCCAACCCGTGCACCCGGTTGCCGTACCGCCAAAACGACATCCGCAGCTTGTCCAGGTCCGTGTCCAACAACGTCACGTCCGCACCCATCCCCAGCGCGATGTTCGCCGCGTTCTGACCCGCCACGCCGGCACCGATGACCACGACCTTGGCGTTCGCCACCCCGCCCACGCCACCCATCAGCACACCCCGACCACCCTGGGCCTTGAGCAGCGAGTGCGCGCCCACCTGCGGCGCCAGGCACCCCGCGACCTCCGACATCGGGTACAGCAACGGCAGACCACCCGAGGGCAGCTGCACCGTCTCGTAGGCGATCGCGGTGACCTTGCGCTCGATGAGCTCCTGGGTCAGCGGCTTGTCCGCCGCCAGGTGCAGGTACGTGAAGAGCGTCAACCCCTCCCGCATCCGGCCGTACTCCTCCGCGACCGGCTCCTTCACCTTCAACACCAGGTCCACCCCACCGGCGGTGCCCCACGCCTCCTCCGCCGAGCCCACGACCCGCGCCCCCGCGCCGACGTACTCCTCATCAGGGATCGCCGAACCCACCCCCGCACCAGCCTCGACCACCACCTCATGACCGTGCGAGACCAGCTCGTGCACCCCGACCGGCGTGATCGCCACCCGGTACTCGTGGTTCTTGACTTCCTTGGGGACACCGACCTTCACGTGCGCGACTCCCTGTCTGCAGCGGAACGGCCGCCACGACGTTGTGACGACGCCGCGACACTACCGCTCGGCGGTGTCGCAGGAGTCAGCTCCCGGGGACGCCGACCAGCCCTCGTGCGCCGGCGAGCAGGACCGCCTGGACCAGCGGCCCGTCGGCCACGCGGCCCGCCAGCACCGCCGCACGCAGCTCGGCGTACGGCGCCCAGAAGGCCTCCATGTCGGCCTCCTCGTGCTCGAGTCGGAAGTCGCCGCGGTCGGCGTGCCGCAGGCCCTGCGCGAGGTAGAGGTGCATGACCTCCGCGGAGATGCCCGGCGAGGACCACGTCGTCGCGAGGTGGGTCCACTCGTCGGCCTCGAGCTCGGCCTCCTCGCGCAGCTCTCGACGCGCCACGTCGAGCGGCTCCTCGTCCGGCCCCCCTTCGCCGTCGCAGAGCCCCGCGGGGAGCTCGACGAAGCGGCGGCCGGCGGCGTGGCGGTACTGCGAGAGGCAGAACACCCGCTCCTCCTCGTCGACCGCGAGCACCACGACGGCGCCGGGGTGCTCGAGCACGATCCGTGGGAACGGCTCGTCGCCCTGGCTGCCGGGACGGCTCACCCGGTCGGCCCGGAGGGAGACCACCCAGTCACCGTCGTAGAGGCGCTCGCTCCCGGCGACCGGCCAGCGCTCCTCCCGGTCGCACAGGCGGTCCGGCTGCTCGCGCGGGTGCTCGCCGGGCCGGTCCGGGGCGACCACGTCAGTCGACCTGGACCGCGGTCTCGTCACGGGCCACACCGCGCGACCCGGTGTCCTCGATGGGGAACCGCAGCTCGTTCTGCCGCTCGATCGCCGCGCCCACGAGACCGGCGAAGAGCGGGTGCGGCCGGGTCGGCCGCGAGCGGAGCTCGGGGTGGGCCTGGGTGGCGACGTAGTAGGGGTGCACGTCCCGCGGCAGCTCCGCGAACTCGACCAGGTCCAGCTCGGGGTTCGTGCCCGAGAAGACCAGGCCCGCGTCGCTCAGCTGCTGGCGGTAGGCGTTGTTCACCTCGTAGCGGTGGCGGTGCCGCTCCTCGATGACCGGAGCCCCGTAGACCTCGCGGACGATGGAGCCGTCCTGCAGCTGCGCCGGGTAGAGGCCCAGGCGCATCGTGCCGCCCAGGTCGCCACTGCCCTCGACGTACTCCTTCTGCTCGGCCATCGTGGCGATGACCGGCTCGGCCGTCCCCGGGTCGAACTCCGTCGAGTCCGCCTTCTCGAGGCCGGCGACGTTGCGGGCGTACTCGATCACCATGCACTGCAGGCCCAGGCAGAGCCCCAGGGTCGGGATCCGGTTGGTCCGGGCGTAGGTGAGGGCACCGACCTTGCCCTCGAGGCCGCGGATCCCGAAGCCGCCGGGCACGCAGATCGCGTCCACGTCGCTGAGGTGGCGGGTCTGGCCGGCCGCGGACTGGCACTCGTCGGAGGGCACCCAGCGCAGGTGCACCTTCGCCTCGTGGGCGAAGCCGCCGGCCCGGAGCGCCTCCGCCACCGACAGGTAGGCGTCGGGGAGGTCGACGTACTTGCCGACGAGGGCGACCGTGACCTCCTCCTTCGGGTGGTGGACCCGGCGGAGCAGGTCGTCCCACATCGACCAGTCGACGTCGCGGAAGGGCAGGTCGAGCCGGCGCACCAGGTAGGCGTCGAGGCCCTCGCGGTGCAGCACCTTGGGGATGTCGTAGATCGACGGGGCGTCGGCGGCGGTCACGACCGCCTCGTCGTCGACGTCGCACATCAGCGCGATCTTGCGCTTGATGCTCTCGGGCAGCTCCCGGTCGGCGCGGCAGACGATCGCGTCCGGCTGGATGCCGACCTGGCGCAGCGCGGCCACCGAGTGCTGGGTCGGCTTGGTCTTCAGCTCCCCGGAGGGGCCGATGTAGGGCACCAGGGAGACGTGGATGAAGAAGCAGTTGTCGCGGCCGACGTCGTGGCGGACCTGGCGGGCCGCCTCGAGGAACGGCAACGACTCGATGTCGCCGACCGTGCCGCCGACCTCGGTGATCACCACGTCGACGTCCTCGCCACCCATGGCGCGGATCCGGTCCTTGATCTCGTTGGTGATGTGCGGGATCACCTGGACGGTGTCACCGAGGTAGTCGCCGCGCCGCTCCTTGGCGATGACGCTGGAGTACACCTGGCCGGTGGTGACGTTGGCGATCTGGTTGAGGTCGGTGTCGAGGAAGCGCTCGTAGTGACCGATGTCGAGGTCCGTCTCCGCCCCGTCGTTGGTCACGAATACCTCGCCGTGCTGGAACGGGTTCATCGTCCCCGGATCGACGTTGAGGTACGGGTCGAGCTTCTGCATCGTCACGCGCAGTCCGCGGGAGCGGAGCAGCCGACCGAGGCTGGAGGCCGTCAGTCCCTTGCCCAGCGAGGAGGCGACGCCTCCGGTCACGAACACGTGCTTGGTGGGCGTCGGGTTCTTCACGGGACTCCATGCTATCCCAGGGGTACGGCTCCGTCGGCGCCCGTGGTGCCGAAGTCGCCGCCCTCGCCTGCCAGGCGCCGCAGGAGCGCCAGGACGGTGGTCACCTGGCCGAGGGTGGTGTCGGCCCCGTCGACGGTCGTGACCAGGTCCGCGACGGGCTCCTGACGCAGCCCTTCGAGGGTGCCGCCGCTCCGGCCGTGGTCGGTGTCGCCCACGAGGACCACACCGGCCGCCGTCTCCGCCAGGCCGGTCAGCAGCCCCTCGAGGACGGCCCGCTCCTCGGGCGTGTCGCCGCCGTCGCCGAGCACCACCACGACGGCAGGGGCCCGCGGGACCTCCCGCTCCGGCGACACGACGAGGTCGGCTCCGGCCAGGCTCTGCCGCACGGCCAGCGCGTCGTCCCCGGCCGGGTCCGCCGCCTGACCGGTGGTCGCCGCGGCGACGCCGAGGAGCTGGCCCATCCGGACGTACGTCGGCCCGTCGGCCTCGACGACACCCACGCCGAGCTCGTCGGCCAGCTGCCGGCCGAGCGAGTCGACGAGGGACTTCTCCGCGGGCGCCGTCAGGGCCGGCTGCACGTCGTACCGCCCGGCGAGGGAGCCCTCGGCGACCTCCACCTGCTCACCGACACCCGCGACGACGGCGTCGTCGGCGCCGGGCAGGGCGACCACCGCGACGGGTCGGTCGGCGAGCCGGCCGTCGTAGAGCCGGCCGGCGGCGGCCGCGGCGAAGGCGTCGCCGTACCCGGCGGCGTCGCGCGCCTCCTTGACGACCGCGCGCGCCGGTGCGACCTCCCCGCCGCGGCGCGGCTCGCCGAGCGGCCCTCCCCCGAGCGCGACCCCGACGGCGAGGGCGAGGAAGACGGCGACGAGCGAGACGATGTGGTGGCGGTAGGTGATCACGGGAGGAGTCCTCGCAGGGTCTGGTCGAGCTGCTGGCTGAGCTGGTCGGCCCACTCCTGCCCGACGGGCGTCACACCGACGGCGGCACCGAGGGCCACCAGCCCGGCGAGCATCACGGTGAGCAGGTGGTGGGGGCGCACCCGTCCGGAGTAGAGGTACGGGACGGCCGCCGCGTCGATGAGCCGCTCACCCAGGCGCAGGCGGGTCAGGTAGGTGCTGGCGAGGCCGGAGCGCTGGCGGTCGAGGAACTCCTCGAGGGTCGCGTGCAGGCCGACGCCGATGACCAGGGCGGCGCCTCCTGCGCCGGCGAGGAGCAGCGCGACGTCCTCGGCCGTGACGTCGGTGCGGACCACGAGCGGACGGACGCCCAGGCGGTCGAGCGTCTGGAGGGCCCCGTCGCCGTCGGTGCCCCGAGGCGCGCGGACGACGACGTCACGGGCCCCACGGAGCACCGCCGCGGCGGGCAGGTCGCGCGGCTCGGCGGCGTCGACGACCACGATGTCGGGCCGACGGCGCCGGGTGGCGACGGTGTCCGCAGCGCGGCCGACGGCGACCACGACCGGCTGCTGCTCGCGCAGGTAGACCCTCATGGTCCGCAGCTCGGCCTCGTGGTCGTGGCCGTGCACCACCACGACCGCCGTCCGCCCGGCGAGCGGTGTCTCGGTGGCGGGCAGGGCGTCGCCGTGGAGCAGCAGCTCCTCCTCCCGCCGGAGCAGCTCGGCGCCGTTGTGCAGGAAGGTCTCCAGCTGCGCGGTCATCCCACGGCGTGCCTCGACGAGGTCGCGCTCGAGCACCGCCCGGTCGACCGGCCGGCCGAGCCCGACCACCCGGTCGCCGACGTGCAGCCGACCGTCCGCGATGCGCACGTGCTCGCCGTCGCGCAGGGTCGCCAGGAGGCCGGGACCGGTGCTGTCGACCATGGGCACCCCGGCCCGCTCGAGCACCTCCGGTCCGAGGTTGGGGTAGCGGCCCGAGACCAACGGCGAGGCGTTGACGACCGCGGCGACCCCCACCTCGACGAGCCGGTGGGCGGTGCTCCGGTCCAGTGCCGGATGGTCGAGGACGGCGATGTCGCCGGGGCGCAGGCGAGGAAGCAGCGCCTCGGCCCGCCGCTCGACGCGCGCGGTCCCGGAGAGTCCGGGCTGGGCGGCGTGGGCGCGCACTCGGGCGGCGCCAGGGGTGCGGGATCTCATGGCCGATCCATGGTCACAGGTGGCGCTCGACGGCCGGCGGACCACGCGCCGGCGGGCGCGTCGCGTGGCCGGCGTCACGTACCGGACGGGCGGGAGACGGACCCGCCCCGGCGTCAGGCCAGGGCGCGCGCGGGTTGGGCGACCTCGAGCAGCTCCCGCGCGTGGGCCAGCGCGGTGTCGCTCTCGGTCAGCCCGGCGAGCATCCGGGACAGCTCGCGCTCCCGGGCCTCCTCGTCGAGCACGGTCAGCCCGGAGCTGGTGACACTGCCGTCGCTGGACTTCTCGACGACGACGTGGCGGTCGGCGTACGCCGCCACCTGCGGCAGGTGCGTGACCACGAGCACCTGCGCCGACCTGGCGAGCCGCGCGAGCCGGCGCCCGATCTCGACCGCCGCCGTGCCGCCGACGCCGGCGTCGACCTCGTCGAAGACGAACGTCGGCACGGGGCTGGTCCCGGCGAGCGCGACCTCGAGCGCCAGCATCACCCGGGAGAGCTCGCCGCCGGAGGCGCCCTTGTGGAGCGGCCGCGGGTCGGCCCCGGTGTTCGCGGCGAGCAGGATCTCCACCTCGTCGACCCCCGAGGAGCCGAACCGCAGGTGCCGCTCGCCCACGGCCAGGGGCACGGGCGCACCGGTCGGGTCCAGCTCGGTCTGGCGCACCTCGACGACCACCCGTGCATGGGGCATCGCCAGCCCGCCGAGCTCTGTCGTGACCTGCTCCGCCAGGCGACCGGCCGCCTCCGTGCGCGCCGCCGAGAGCTCGGAGGCCAGTCCCCCGAGCTCGGCGCGGAGCCGCTCCTGCTCGGCGCGCAGCTCGCCGATCCGCTCGTCGGTGCCCTCGAGCTCCAGCAGGCGCGCCGCGGACGCCTGCGACCAGGCCAGCACCTCGTCCACGGTGTCGCCGTACTTCCGGGTGAGCGCGGTGAGCGCGGCCCGGCGCTCCGAGACCGCCGCGAGCCGCGCGGGATCGGTCTCGATCCGGGCGGCGTAGGAGGCAACGTCGGCGGCGACGTCGGAGAGCAGGTAGGTGATCTCGGCCAGCCGGTCGGCCAGCTCACCGGCCTCGTCGTCGTGGACCCGTACGCCGTCGAGCGCGGCGCGCGCCGCCGAGACGGTCGCGAGCGCGTCGGGCGAGCCCTGCTCGCTCGAGAGCGCCTCCCGCGCCTGCTCCGCAGCGGTGCGCAGCGTGTCGGAGAAACCCAGACGGGTCTCCTCCGCCGCCAACGACGCGTCCTCTCCGGGCTCGGGCGAGACCTGCTCGATCTCGTCGAGCCCGAACCGGAGGAGGTCCGCCTCGCGCGCACGGTCCCGCGCCGTCCGGACGACGTCCTCGAGCTCCCGCTCGGTCGCCGTCAGGGCGCGGTGCACCTCGCGGTACCGCTCGAGCAGCGCGGCCAGCGGCGCACCGCCGAACCGGTCGAGGGCCTCGCGCTGGGCGCGGGCCCGCAGGAGCCGGTGCTGGTCGGACTGCCCGTGGACCGCGACGAGCGGCTCGGCGACGGTGGCGAGGGCCGAGACGGGCACAGAGGCGCCTCCGACATAGGCGCGGGAGCGCCCCTCGGCGGCGACGTTGCGGGCGAGGACGACCTGACCGTCCTCGACCTCTCCGCCGACCTCCTCGACCGCGGTCTCGAACGCGGGCAGCGCTGCGGTGTCGACGACCCCCTCGACCCGGGCGCTGCGCGCGCCCGAGCGGACCACGCCGCTGTCCGCGCGGCCGCCGAGCAGCAAGCCGAGGGCGGTCACGATCATGGTCTTGCCGGCACCCGTCTCGCCCGTGATGACCGTCAGCCCGGGGCCGAGCTCGAGGGTCGAGGAGTCGATGACCCCGAGCTGGGCGATCCGGATCTCCTGCAGCACGCCTCAGCCCTCCCGACGCCGGCGCTCGGCGTTGCCCCGCCAGCCCTCGACCGGCAGGCCGAACTTGGCCACCAGGCGGTCGGTGAACGGCGAGTCGTGCAGGCGCACCAGGCGCACCGGGTGCTCGCCGCGCCGGACCTCGATCCGGGCGCCGGGCGGCAGGTCGACGGTGCGCCGGCCGTCGCACCACAGCACGCCGGCGCCCTCGGTGCGGGCGAGGACCTCGACCGCCAGCCGGGACGTCGGCGCGACCACGAGGGGCCGGGCGAAGAGCGCGTGCGCGCTGATCGGCACCATGAGCAGGGCCTCGACCCCCGGCCACACCACGGGTCCACCCGCACTGAAGTTGTACGCCGTGGAGCCGGTCGGCGTCGCGCAGACCACGCCGTCGCAGCCCCAGCGCGACAACGGCCGCCCGTCGACCTCGACGACGACCTCCAGCATCCGCTGGCGCGCGGCCTTCTCGACACTGGCCTCGTTGACCGCGAAGGTGCTCGCGACCAGCTCACCGTCGCGGTAGACGCCGACGTCCAGCGTCATCCGGTCTTCGGCGGTGTAGCGCCGGTGGACGACCGCGTCGATGGTCGACTGCACGTCGTCGACCTCGGCCTCGGCGAGGAAGCCGACATGGCCGAGGTTGACCCCGAGCACCGGCGTGCGACTGCGGTGGGTGATCTCGGCGGCGCGGAGGATCGTCCCGTCGCCACCGATGACGACGGCGAGCTCGCAGTCCTCCGCCGCACCCTCCTCGGCGACGGCCACCTCGATCGGCGGCGAGTACGCCGCCGGGTCGACGCCGAGGTCGGTGGCCTCGGCCGCGAGCAGCCGCACCACGATGCCGCTGGCCGTCAGCGCTCGGCAGAAGGCCAGCGCAACCTCCCGCGCCTCCTCGCGGCCGGTGTGGGCCAGCATGAGCACGCGGCGGGTCGGCTGGTCGGACCGCTGGCCGGGCAGCTGGGTCGTCGGCTGGCTCGCGCTCACTCCGTCACCTTCTCACCCGCCGCCGACGACGGCGGACCGGCGGTCACGACCCTGTGGACGTCGTCGGCCGTGACGCTCGCCGCCCCGCGGCGCAGCCACAGGAAGAACTCGACGTTGCCCGAGGGCCCGGGCAGCGGACTGACCGTCACCGCCCGGGCGCCCCAGCCCCGACGGGCCGCTGCGCCGGCGACGGAGAGGACCGCCTCGGCGCGCAGCTCCGGCTCCCGGACGACGCCTCCCTTGCCCACCCGGTCCTTCCCCACCTCGAACTGCGGCTTGACCATCAGGGCGAGGTCGCCGTCGGTGGCGGTCACGCCGAGGAGGGCGTCGAGCACCAGCTCGAGCGAGATGAAGGAGAGGTCACCCACCACCACTTCGACCGGCCCGCCGATCAGCTCGGCCGTCAGCTCGCGCACGTTGGTCCGGTCGTGCACGGCGACCCGCTCGTCCTGCTGCAACCGCCACGCCAGCTGCCCGTAGCCCACGTCGACCGCCACCACCTCGGCCGCCCCGCGGCGCAGGAGGACGTCGGTGAAGCCGCCCGTCGACGCCCCTGCGTCCAGGCACCGGCGGCCGGCGACCGAGAGCCCCAGCGGCGCGAAGGCCTCGAGCGCACCAGCCAGCTTGTGGCCGCCGCGCGACACGTAGTCGGGGCGGTCGGGGTCCTGGGCGACGACGATCGCGACGTCCGTGGTGACGCCGGTCGCCGCCTTGGTGGCCCGGGCACCCTGGACCGTGACCCGGCCTTCGGCGATCAGGCCGCTGGCGTGCTCGCGCGAGCGGGCCAGCCCTCGGCGGACCAGCTCGGCGTCCAGGCGGAGTCGGCGCGGCGGCACGGCGCCGGTCAGGCCCGGTCGCCGGGCGGCGGTCCGGCGGGCGCGGTGCGAGCAGGCGCATCGGGGACGGGTGCGTCGGGGTCCGCGTCGAGGGCGCGGCGGAGCTCGTCGTGCGCGACCTCGAAGGCGCCCACGTGCTCCTCCAGCGGCCGGTCCTCGAGCTGCTCGACCGCCTCGAGGACGCGGTCGACCCGGGCCACGCCGGTCCGGACGGGAGTGACCGCCTCACGGGGGGTGGCTTCGACCGGTTCCTCCATGGGGCCGAGGCTACCGTCCGGTCCCGGCGTCCGGTGGCCGCAGGCCGGTGACGTCGGCGGCCCGGCCGCACCGGTCCAGGTGCCGCCAGGCCGCAGCGGCCACCGCCCGCCACCAGTCGTCGACCTGGCCACCGCCGCGCACCTCGACCCGCCCGGAGACCACCTCGGCCGACCAGCCGCCGACCTCCGCACGCTCGGTGTCCACGGCGACCGACGGGTGGACCTCCGCGAGACCCGCGAGGTCCGCGGAGAGGTACGTCGGCCGCTGCTCGGGGAGCGCTGCGGCCAGCTCGCTGGCGCCGGTGACACCGGTGAGCACCAGCAGGGAGTCGATCCCCGCGCGGTGGGCACCCTCGATGTCGGTGTCCAGCCGGTCGCCGACCATCAGCGGGCGGGCCCCGCCCACCCGGCGGACCGTCTCGTCGAGGAGCGGTCGCTGCGGCTTGCCCGCCACGACCGGGTCGACCCCGGTGAAGCGCTGGATCGTCTCGACCAGGACGCCGTGACCGGGTGCGACCCCGAACGGCGTCGGGATGCTCAGGTCGGTGTTGGAGGCGACCCACCACAGGCCGTCGCGGACCCGGACCGCCGCACGCATCACGTCGCGCCACAGCACGTCGGGGCCGTAGCCGGTCACCAGTGCCTGGGCCTCGTCAGCCACCCCGACGGGCACCAGGCCCTCGGCCCGGAGCGCGGCCTCGAGGCCCTCGGCACCCAGGAGCACGACCGGCGCCCCGCGCCCGACCCGCTCGGCGGTCACCCGTGCGGCCGCCTGCGCAGAGGTCACCACGTCCTCGGGCTCGGCGCGGACGCCCAGCCGGGAGAGGTGGCCGGCAACCGTCGCCGGCGTTCGCGAGGCATTGTTGGTGATGAACGCCAGGCGCATCCCCGCGGCGCGCACGCGCTCGAGGTGCCGAGGAGCGCCCGGCACGGCCTCTCCCCCGATGTAGACCACGCCGTCCAGGTCGAGCATGGCCAGGTCGTAGGCCTCCGCGAGGACGTTCCCCGAGCTTCCCAGCACTGCTTCTCCTCGGCACGTCAGGGATCGCGTCGCCATGGTGGCGGCGCCATTTCGGACGCACCCTACGATGCGATGATGGAGGTCAGCGCCGTGGTCACCCCACCCCACGTCGCACGACCACTGCGTCTCGAGCCCTTTCACGGCCTCACGCTCGCCGCCCGGCGCGTCGGCGACCCGGCGTCGGCGCGGGTCTTCGCGCGGCCCTACCGGGCCGCCTCCAAGCGGCTCGACCAGTGGGAGCACCGGGGGCAGCTCACCCGGGACGAGGTGCCTGCCCTCTACCTCCACGAGTACACCTCCGGCGGGATCACCATCCGAGGCGTGGTGGGAGCACTGGACGTGTCGCGGAGGGCCTCCGCACCGGAGCAGCGCGCGGTCTTCCCGCACGAGGGCATCCACACCGCCCAGGCCGACGAGCTCGCCCACCGGATGGCTGCCATGCAGCTGAACCCGGCGCCGATCCTCCTGGTCCACCGCGGCCGAGCGGAGAGCCGCGCTCTCCTGCGCGAGATCCGCAAGGGCCGGGCCGACCACCGCTTCACCGACCGAGCCGGCCAGCAGCACCGGATCTGGGCGATCCGGGATCCGGTCCGCATCGACGAGCTGATGGCTGCGGTCCACGACGCCCGGGCTCTCATCGCCGACGGCCACCACCGGTACGGCGCCTACCTGCGGATGCAGCGCCGGGATCCCGGCACCGCCGCCGACCGGGGCCTCGCCATGCTCGTGGACCAGGACGACACGCCACTCTTCCTCGGCGCCATCCACCGCACCCTCGCCGGAAGCACCGTCGAGGAGGTTCGGCTCGCAGCCGAAGCGGCCGGTGCACGGTTCGAGGAGCACGCTCGACAGCGCGCGGTCGACTCGCTGTCGCCCGACACGATCGTCGTGACCGACGGAGCCCGCTGGGCCAGCCTGCGGCTGGCCCTCGCACCCGACCGGCTCGCGGTGGAGTCGTTGCACGAGGACCTGGTGCCCGCGCTCCCCCGGGCACCTCGCCGGATCGGCCACCACCACTCCGCCGAGGGCGCCCTGGACCACGCCAGCCCCGGCTCCGGTGTCGCGCTGCTGCTGCCGGCACCCGACGTCGACACCGTCCTGGGCATCGTCGCCTCCGACCGCCTGCTCCCGGAGAAGGCCACCTCGTTCCAGCCCAAGCCCAGCGTCGGCGCGCTCATCCGGTCGCTGCGCGCTGGATGACCCGCGCGGAGCGGACCTCGATCTCGACCCGCGACGCCGCGCCGCCCCCGCTCCGGAAGAACCGTCTGCGCATGGCGCCGTCCACGGCCACCACGTCGCCGGGGCGCCAGCCGATGAGCGAGCGTCTGGGACGTGCCGCCCAGGCAGCGCAGTCCAGCGTGTCGACCGACTGGCGCGAGCGGCGGCTCTCCGGCGCCCGTTCCACCACGAGTCGGGCCGTCACCACGACGTCCCCGCTCGGGAGCACCTTCTCCGCGGCCTCGGCCGCCACCCGACCGACCAGCCGCACCTCGTTCACGTGCGCGCACTCCGCCGCACCAGCACCCATGTGCCTCACCTCCGCCGGCGAGCATGCGCCGGCCGCCGCCGTCGAGCACCGTCGCTCGACCACGCGGTGGAGAACCGGGTCCGAAGGTGCCATGTGCAGAGAAGCCGGCCGAAATGACAACAGGGCCACTCCCGAAGGAGTGGCCCTGTTGGAAAAGTTGTCCGGCGGCGTCCTACTCTCCCACAACCTCGCGGTTGCAGTACCATCGGCGCTGAAAGGCTTAACTTCCGGGTTCGGGATGGGACCGGGTGTTTCCCTTTCGCTATGGCCGCCGTAACTCTTGTG